>NZ_JADNKB010000002.1:0-171496 GCF_015555225.1 Clostridium sp. D46t1_190503_E9 | reverse complement strand
TTAATAGAATCTATAAAAGGAACTGATAGTAAATTTATTCATGACAATAAAACAGGTAAGAAGTGTCCTAATTGTGGCAAATACCTTTTAGAGGTAAAAGGTAAGAATGGAGTTATGAATGTTTGCCAAGATAGAGAATGTGGCTATAGAGAAAGTGTAAGTAGAAATACAAATGCAAGATGTCCAGAATGTAAAAAGAAATTAGAGCTTAGAGGACAAGGAGAAGGTCAAATATATGTATGTCCAAATACCAATTGTACATTTAGAGAAAAAGCTTCAGTATTTAATAAAAGATTTAACTCTAAGTCTGATAAGGTAAATAAAAAAGAAGTAAATAACATAATGAAGAAGATGAAAAAGGAAGCAGAAGAACCACTAAACAATCCTTTTGCAGAACTATTAGGAAAGATGAATTTAAAAGACTAATGTAATAATTAGATAGTAAAAGGAATAGGTATTTCTACCTATTTCTTTTGCTTTTTTTCATAGAAAATACAAGATATTTTGTTTAAAATGAATGTACATTTATAAACCAATATTTGGTATAATTCTCTTATTAAATATCGGAGGTGTGGTATGGATGAAATGATTTTACTTGGAATTAAAGTAATAGCTATAATCCTTGGAATAATAATATTATTTTGGATTATAGGATTTAGAATAGTTCCAAATGATAAGGTTGGTATTGTGGAAAAATGGTGGTCTACAAAAGGTTCATTAAAGGAGCAAATAATTGCATTAAAAGGGGAAGCGGGATATCAGCCTGCATTGCTAAGAGGAGGTATTCATTTTAGGACGCCATTTATTTATAAAGTCCATATAGTTCCTTTAGTAACAATACCTCAAGGAAAAATTGCATATGTTTTTGCAAGAGATGGTAAACCATTAGATGCAACACAAACTTTAGGAAATGTAGTTAAAGAGGGAAACAACTTTCAGGATGTAAGAGGATTCTTAGAAAATGGAGGACAAAAAGGTCCGCAAAGAGGAATAGTAAGAGAAGGTACTTATGCTTTTAACCTCGCACAATTTGTGATTATTACTGAAAATAAAACTTATTATTTGAAGATGGGAAATAAACAAGAGCTGGATACTATTTCAACTATGTCTAGATTAATTTCTGAAAGAAGAGGGTTTGAGCCAGTTATAATTGAAGGTAATAGTGATTTAGTAGGAATAGTAACAGTGCATGATGGACAGTCATTAGGTTCAGAAAATATAATTTGTCCTATAGTTGGAGATAACCATAATGATGAAAATTATCATAATAATTTTCAAGATATCGATGCATTTTTAAGAGCAGGAGGATATAGGGGAAGACAATATCAAGTTTTAGCTGATGGTACTTACTTTATAAATAGGTTATTTGCCACAGTAGAATATATTCCTAAGATAGTTATTCCAGTTGGATTTGTAGGTGTTGTTGTTTCATATACAGGATCAAAAGGAGAAGATTTTTCAGGAAATGATTATAAACATGGAGAATTAGTTAAGAAGGGATATAGAGGGGTTTGGAATGAACCATTAATGCCTGGTAAATATGCATTTAACACATATGCCGGCAATATTATTAAAGTACCAACTACCAACGTTATATTAAAATGGATTAGTAACCAAAATGGTAGTCATAAATATGATGAAAATCTTAAAGAAGTAAATTTAATCACTAAGGATGCATTTGAACCAACATTACCATTGTCAGTAGTATTCCATATAGATTACAGAAAGGCGCCTCTTGTGATTCAAAGATTTGGAGATATAAAGATGCTAGTAGATCAAACATTAGATCCTATGGTATCGGCATATTTTAAAAATATTGGACAAACTAAAACATTAATAGAATTGATACAACAAAGAAATGAAATTCAAGCTCAAAGTTCATTAGAAATGCAAGGAAAGTTTGAACACTATAATTTAGAATTAGAAGAAGTATTAATAGGAACCCCTGGAAGTTCTAAAGCTGATACAAATATTGAGACAATATTAACACAGCTAAGAAGTAGACAAATTGCAAAAGAGCAGCTTGAAACTTATGAAACTCAGCAAAGAGCAGCTGAAAAAGAAAAAGAACTCAGGGAAGCAGAAGCTATTGCAAAACAACAAACTACTTTAACTGAATCAGATATCAATATTAGGATACAGGAAAATCAAGGTAAAGCTGAGCTTATGAAGGCTAAGCAAGATGCTGAAAAAATACAAAATCTTTCTGAAGCTGAAGCTTATAAAGTTAAAAAGCAATCCGAAGCTGAGGCATTTAAAATAAAAATAACTGCAGAAGCTGACGCTGATAAGGAAGCAAGAGTAGGTATATCAAAAGCTATAGCTGCAAAAGAGCAAGTAAATGCTTATGGAGGACCACAATATAAAGTTATAAATGATGTTATGACTTCATTTACAAATGCAATTAAAGAGGGAAGTATTGATATAGTGCCAAGAACTCTTATAAATACTGGAACAGAAGGAGAAGGTAAGGGATCAAATGCTTTTGAATCTTTAGTTATGCTTTTGCTAAGTGAAAAATTAACTGCTATTCAAGAAAATAAATCTATTGATGAATCAGAAGAGTTATTAAAAATAAAAGAAGAAATAATGAATAATTTAAGAGAAAAAAAACCTACAGAATTAGAAATTGAGTAGTAAGAATAGTTAATTTTATGTTCTTGGAAAAATTTTAGAAGTCCGGATAAAGGAAATATGCAGAAATGTATGTTTCCTTTATTTTTTGTAGAAAAAGAGAGATATTTTTGTTTAAATTGATGTGTATATATCCACCAGTATCTGGTATAATATCTTTTGTTAATTATACTGTTATGTTGAAGCAAAATAAGAAATGATATTAAAATAAATATAAGAAGAAAATAGGAAGTATGAAATAAAATAAAAAAAATTTTTATAATAATTTTTGAATATTTATATAAAATAAGAATAGAAATATATAGTCTGAAAAATTTCTATCATAAATTTAAAGTTATTTATAGATGAATAAAAATAATAACAGATGGTGAAAATTATAACAATAAGGAGGAATGTGGAAATGAATAAATCAGAATGTACATGTACTAAATGTGGATACACTTTCGAGGAGTTAAAGAATGAATGTTTAATTATATGTCCATATTGTAAAAAAATAAAGAAGATACAAGATTTTAACTTAATAGAAGGTTAAATTGTTAAGTAGTAGAAAGTCTAAATTCTACTACTTTTTTATAACAAAATATAAAGAAAATAATATTATGAATTAGAGTTTTTTAAAATAATATAAGGGATGAAGTTTCATCACTTATATTATTTCTGAATCATCAGCTTTTTTTAATGTAAATTCAAACTTAACTCCATCATTTGTATTACTTAGAGAATAAGAACTTTCATGTAAGGTTAAAATTCTTTTTACAATTGCAAGTCCAAGCCCGTTACTATTATTAGAAGTAGTCCTTGCTTTATCAATTCTATAAAATTTTGTATATAAATTTTCAATCTCATTTTCAGGTATATACGCGCCTTTATTCTCAATGGAAATATTAACTAAAGAGTCAGTACTATTTACCTCAATAATTACTTTTTTTCCATTAGGAGTATATTTTAGAGTATTACTTATAAGATTTGTAATAACTTGTTCTAACTGAAATACATCACCGATTACATAGCAATATTCAAAATCTGTCTTTAATTCTAGATGTATATCTTTTGAATCAAATTCCAATGAGAAGCTTTTAATAAGCTTTTGTATAAGTCTAAGTATATTAAATTTTTCTAAAACTAGCTCTATGCTTCCAGATTCAAGTTTTGAAAGTTCTAACATATTAGTTACTAGTTTATTCATTTTATGTGATTCATCAATTATAGTGTCTAGATAAACTAAAGCATCTTTACCAGTAGCAATTCCATCTTTAAGGCCTTCTGCATATCCTTCTATTATTCCAATAGGTGTTTTCAAATCGTGAGAAACACTTGCAACAAAATCTTTCCTCATTTCTTCTAGTTTACGTTCTTTTTCAATATCTTCCTCTAATTTTTTGTTTTTTTGTTTTAAATCATCTAATGCATTTTCAAGTGTGGAAGATAAAAAGTTTAATGTTATAGCAAGATTACCAATTTCATCATCAGAATTTACTTCACATTTAGCTTTAAAATCCATTGCTGACATTCTTTTAGCAACTTTATTTATATTTATTAACGGTTTAGAAATCAAATTTGCATATACAAAAGATAAGAAGACTGCAATAATACTAAAACCTAAAAATAAATATACATAAAACTCTTTAGTTACACCAGCAGCTTCATTTATAGGTTGCATTGATGAAACAGATACAATAATTGAATCATTTTTAGAAGTTAATGACATTGGAGATAAAATACCGATTTTTTTTGTACCACTTAACTTATTCTCAAAAACGCTAGCTTGTGGCTTACCAGAAGTTAAAACTTCATTAATAAGATATTTATCATTGATAAGTTCAGCACAAAATGCAGTTAAAATTTGAAAGTCATCTGTATTTTTACCGTAATTAGCTAGAAATTTAACTGTACCATCTAATGAAAGAATAACAACTCTGGAATCAGTTTCTTGCTCGAATCTAAACAATGCTTTATTTAAAATATTTTCATCAGTATAATAAGAATTTAAAGTGCTAAATTTACTAGATTCCTTGATCATGTCTTTTACTTTTCTATTTAAATAAAAATCTTCAAAAAATAGAATTTGAAATAACATGCTAAATATTAATAAAATAAATATTAAACCAAAGGTTATTAAAAATAATTTTTTTGAAATGCTAAATTTATCTTTGTGCTTCAAATCTATATCCACTTCCTCTAACAGTAACTATATAGGATGATTTATCTCCAAGCTTTTCCCTAAGTCTTTTTATGTTTGTATCAACAGTTCGTAAGTCGCCATAGTAATCTAATCCCCATACATTATCTAATATTGTATCTCTGGATAATGCAATTCCTTCATTATCAGATAGGTAAGATAATAGCTCAAATTCTTTTGGAGATAAATTTATGACTTCATTATTTACCTTAACTTCATGAGATAATTTATTTATAGTTAACCCATTATATTCATTTGAACCAGAAAAAGTATCTTCAGAAGTTCTCTTAAGTAAAGCTTTTACCTTGGCTATTAGTAGTTTAGGTGAAAAAGGTTTGGTTATATAATCATCAGCGCCCATTTCATATCCAAATAACTTATCTTCTTCTTGGCCTTTGGCAGTTAATAATATAACAGGTACTGTAGAGACCTTTCTTATCATTTCTAAAACTGTAATTCCATCAACCTTTGGCATCATAATATCTAATATAACTAGATCTATTTTATTACTAATGAAAAAATTTAGCCCTTCATCTCCATCAGCAGCTTCAATAATTTTAAATCCTTCTTTTAAAAAATAATCTCTAAGTAAAAATCTAATACGAGTTTCATCTTCAATTAATAGAATATTTTTTTGCATAAAACCCTCCCTATAATCAATTCTTTAATATAATTATAAATGTCAAGACTTGAGTGGTAAAGATTAATTAATCAAATTAAATAAAAAGTAATATTTATCTTGTTATATAGCTAAGTATATTTTTATATTGAAAAACAGTATTAATTTTGAGAAAAATTTCATAAAAATAAGTAAAGATAGTTATTAATTACTTCTTGCGTAAATTGTTTAAAAATAATAAGTAATTATTTGATTTAAAAAGAGTAATAATGTAGATTCTTAGTTGAAACATATATATAATTATAGTATTGTATTTAGAATATAGTCATATTATATTTTTAATAAGTAAAGTAGTATGAAGAATAGGTGGATTAATATGTTTAAATTGAATTTTGATGTTGAAAGACATTTTTTAGATAATGGATTAGAAGTTATAACAATAAAAAAAGATACAAAAATTTCAGCTATAAACGTTGGAATTAAGGTTGGATCACTTTATGAAAATATGAATGAAAAGGGAATTTCTCACTTTATAGAGCATATGCTGTTTAAAGGAACAAAAAAAAGAAGTTATGAAGAATTAAATGATGAATTAGAGTTTCTAGGGGGAGAGTATAATGCATATACAGATTATACATCTACAGTGTTTACTATAAGTTGTTTGGAAGAGGAATTTAAAAATGCTATAGAAATTTTAGGCGATATGGTTATAAATCCCGCATTTAATAAAGGAGAATTAGAAAAGGAAAGAGGAGTAATACTTGCAGAAATGAGAACTAGCAAGGACGATATTGAAGATTTAAGTTTTAAAAGAACAAATGAAGTAGCATTTAATAAAAGTCCGTTAAAGTATGATGTAGCAGGAATTGAAGCAAATGTAAGAAATTATAATAGGGATGATTTGATTAATTTTTATAAGAAGCATTATATTCCAAATAATGCTTTAGTTACAGTAGTATCCTCATATGATCATGATGAAGCATTAAATGAAGTGAAAAAGGTTTTTAAAGAATGGGAACGAGGAGAAAAGATAGAAAAAAGTATTTTAGAAGAAAAGAATATATGTAAGTCTATAACAACAACCAAATCTAATATAGAACAAAATACAATAGTTTACTTATATACTTTCTATAATTTAAATAGAGATTTAGAACTTCCTCTTAGAATTTTAAATCATAGATTAGGAGAGAGCTCTAACTCACTTTTATTTAGAGAAGTTAGAGAAAAAAGAGGACTTGCTTATGATATCTATACAAGTATAGATATGACTAATAGTGTTAAGACTTTATATATCTATACAGCAGTTGGAGAAGAAGACCTTAATGCTGCAGTAGATGCAATAAATGAAACAATATCTGGGGTTAAAAGTGGAAGTTTAGCAATTGGTGAAAGAGATTTAGAACTTATGAAAAAAGTCCATAAAACAGCTGTTATTTCCACTTTAGAAGATCCTTCAGAGCTGTGTAATTATATGCTTCATCAAGGATTAGATGGTGAAGATTTATATGAATTTGTTAAGGATATGGAAAAGTTACATTCTCTTGATATAAATAGAATTCAAGAAGTTGCTAGGGAAGTTTTATGTAATCCAACAATTCATATATTAAAATCTTAAAATATTGGAGATAATTATGAATATTATTACAAAAATAGAGGTACAAAAGAGAAACAAAGAAAGAGTAAATATATATATTGATAATGAGTATTCATTTTCTTTAAGTGCAGAACTAGTATATAAAGAAGGACTTAAAATAAATGAAAAAATTGATTTAGAAAAAATGAAATCTATTGCTAAAGAGGATAATTATATGAAGTGCAAAAATGCTGCACTTAGAATAGTAGAAAAATCATATAAGAGTGAAAAAGAGTTAAAGGATAAACTTTTATTAAAGGGATATGATAATTTAACAATTGATAAAACTTTAAGTTTTTTAAAAGAATATAATTTTTTAAGTGATACAAATTATGTGAAAATGTATGTTAAGGATAGAAGTAGACTACAAGGAAAAAAGAAGATAAAATATGATCTAATAAAAAAGGGTATTAACGATAACCTTATAGAAAGAGAAATATCTAATATAGATGAAGAAGAAGAAAAAGAAGTAGCATATAATATGGCACTAAAAAAGTATAATGTTTTATCAAAAAGAGAATCTGATAAATATAAGTTATCTCAAAAGATATATAGATTTCTATTATCAAAAGGATATGATTACGATACAGTATCATATGTTGTAAAAAGAGTAACAAATACTGATGATATGTAGATTATTAAAAAGGAGAGACATTAATGGTTACATATTTACCTTATATATTATGTGCTATATTAATGCTTTTTTCAATAAAGGGTAGTATACAAGGGTCTTTAGAAGAAGGAAGTGCTAAGTACTCTTTAAATAGATTAGTTTATTATTTTTCTATTTTTATAACATTTTTAATTATGCTTACTAATTTAGATAAGATATATCTAGAAGTATTAAAGTTTGTAAGTGATAATTCTAATGTTACTTTAGTAAATAATAATTTATTTAAAGCATTAGTATTAGGAATAGTTTTTTTAGTTATACAAACTATTATTTATTGGATTTTAAAATGTTTAAGTGAACCATTATCAAAAGCTTATAAATTCTTATTAAGCGAAGGTAAATTAAGGATAGTATTATTTTCATCACTGTTTGGATTTTTAAAAGGGTTAGTTATTATTTTAATAATGTTTATGGGAATAATAACTTATAATACAACCTTCGGAAGAAGTATGAAAATCAATTTATTTAACAGCATTAATGGATATAATACTTTAGAAAATATAATGTCAATAAATAAGCCGGTTTTATCTTACGATGATTTTAAAGAGTATATTCCGGTAAATTCTAATGTAATAGTATATTATAATGGTGTCACTTTAGAGGATGGTATTAAATCATCCAAAGAAATAGATGAAAAGGCACTTGAAATAATAGGAAATGCTAAAAATGATAGAGAAAAGGCAAAAAGATTATATTCATGGATAGGCTCAAATATAAAATATGATTTTGCAAAAGCAGAAAAAGCATTAGGACCGGAAGGTGTAACTAATAGTGGAGCCATTGAAGCTTGGAATACTCGAAGTGGGATTTGCTTTGATTATGCATGTCTTTATGTAGCTATGGCAAAATCAGTTGATTTAGGAAGTAGAATAGTAACTGGAGATGCATTTGATGGTCAAAATTATGGACCTCATGCATGGAATCAAGTATATCTTAAAGATGAGGGTATTTGGATTAATGTTGATCCAACATTTTATTTAGCAGGAGATTACTTTGATAATAAAGACTTCAATGAAGATCATTTAAATGCTCAAATAGCAGGTGAATGGCTTTAGGTGTATAAGTTAAAAAGCATTATAACCTTAAACAGGTTATAATGCTTTTTTGTTTTTAGACATTATTAAATTTATTGCTTTTTCACAATCAGTATCTGAACTATCTAAGGACCAAGCTATGTTAAAATAAATTAATGCTTTTTTAACTTCTTCTTTCATTGCATAACAATATGCTAAGTTAAAGAAATATTTACTTTCTTGTTGCATAGCAAGTGCTTTCTTTATCATTGATATTGCTAAATCAAAATTTTTAAGTTTTATATAACAAACTCCACAGTTGTAGTAAGAACATGCTGTACTTTCATTGTTTTCAATTGCCATAGTATAATATTCAATTGCTTTTTTATATTCTTTAAGATTATAGTATTTATTACCTTCATTAAAGTAATTCATTTTTACCTCCAAGCGACAATTAATATGTATATAAGTCGTAATAAGTATTTTATATTTAAAGTATTGACAGCTAAATTAGTTAATATTCAATATATGAATATTAAAAGAAATTGTAGCAAATTTTAGAAATTTTTAAACTAAATATATTGATAAAAAATATTATTAAAAAATAAAATTCGACAAACTTTGTAAAATTGACTTTATTTTTTTATATTTCTCGAATATAATATATTTATGTTTTTTAGTAACGGATTTTAAAGAGCAGGAGAGATGGTATGTGTAATAATAATCCTTATATATTAGTATTAGGAGCATCAATAGTAGATATAATAGGTTTTAGCAGAAAAAAATATCATGAAAGAGACTCAATACCTGGAAATATCAAGATATCTTTAGGTGGAGTATGTAGAAACATTGCGGAAAACTTAGCAAGAGTTAATGTTAATACAGAATTTATTTCTATCTTAGGTGGAGATGACCAAGGAAGAAATATCCTAGAAAATTCAAGGTTAATAGGATATAATATGGAGCACTCATTGATTTTAGAAGATGAGTACACACCAACATATATGGCAATTTTAAATGAAGATGGAGAAATGGAATCTGCCATAGTAGATATGGACAGCCTAGATAAGATGGAAACTTCTTTTATTGATTCTAAATCTCATATAATTGAAAATGCTGAATATACAATATTAGATTCAGATAATCCAGAACTTTTAGAATATATTTTAACTACTTTTAAAGGCAAAAGTAAATTTGTTTTAGATCCAGTTTCAGCTACAAAAGCAGAAAAAATAAAACATTTAATTAAATATTTTCATACTGTAAAGCCAAACAGACTAGAAACAGAAGTTTTATGCGGATTTAAAATTGAAAATGATGATGATTTAAAAAGAGCAGCAGATTATTTCTTATCATTAGGAGTTGAAAATGTATTTATAAGTCTTGATGCTGATGGAATATATTATAAAAGTTTTAAGGAAGAAGGAAAGATTAGAACTAGTAGTGTAGAAGTTAAAAATGTTACTGGCGCTGGTGATTCTTTTGTAGCTGGTGTTGGTTATGGATATATGAATAATCTTTCTATGAAGGATACAGTTAAATACGCTATTGCTATGTCAACAGTTACAATAACTCATGAAGAAACTATTAATCCAAGTATGAGTGAAGACTTTGTTAATGAGTTTATAGAAGACATGGAGTGGATTGAAGGATAATAATAATTACATATTTTCACTTTCTTTCTTAAGATTAAATAAAATAAATAAATTTCTTTTACATAATCTAAGTATATAAGCTTGGAGGTGAAAGAAATGGGTAAGAAATCAAAGAATAGTCATAAGAAACATATTAATCATAATCCACAAGTGGAAAGTGTAAAAGCAGCTTTTGGAGAACCAAAAGCAAAAGAACATGATAAAAGAGACTTTATAATTTAGTAATCAATAAAAGGTGCTATTGTATCATAGCACCTTTTATATTTATTTTATTATAAGGACAATATTGACAAAAATAATAATATATTATAAGATAGCCTTACAAAATCATATTATAAAAGCAATGATAAAGAGGAGTAAGGAATACAATATATAAAGAGAATGAAGGTCACAGGCTGAAAGCCTTCTATATTAGAGTATCCCGAAGGTAGCTTTTGAGCATCTTTACTGAACTAAAGTAAGTAAAGGCGGCTTTCTTAGTCGTTAATAAATAAAGAGCTTAATATAATTTTTTTGTATTAAGAAAAAAGGTGGTACCGCGAGTCTTCGTCCTTTTGTGATGAGGGCTTTTTTTATTGCTTAAAAATAAATATTAAGATATACTAAACTATTTTGTTTTATTTCTAAATTACAAAAGTGAATTTATAAATTAATTATGTGAATCTAAAATATATGAACCTTCAAATAAATACTTTATTACCATTTAGTACATATAATGAAATTTGTTAATTATCTTGATATGTTAGTGTTAATATAACTAATTAATAAATATAAATAAATTTTTATATGAACCTTCAAATTATATAAATACTTTAATTTTTTTATTTAATATAGTTTTATTAACTTTAATATAAGTAAATTTAGGGTATTAGCTTTTAGTCTATATAAAATAAAAAAGGAGGCAAAAAGGATGTCTGAAAAGAAAAACTTAGCAACGACATACAATCCAAAGGAGTTCGAAGAAAGAATTTATAAACTTTGGGAAGAAAAAAAATATTTCACACCAATAATCGATAAAAATAAGAAGCCTTTTTCTATAGTTATGCCACCACCAAATATAACTGGAAAGCTTCATTTAGGTCATGCTCTTGATAATACACTTCAAGATATGCTTATTAGATTTAAAAGAATGCAAGGATATTGTACTTTATGGCTACCAGGACAAGACCATGCATCTATTGCAACTGAAGTTAAGGTTGAAAATGAACTTTTAAAAGAAGGCTTAATTAAAAAAGAAATGGGAAGAGAAGCATTCTTAGAAAAGGTTTGGGAATGGGCTGATGAATATAGAGATACAATAAGAACTCAATTAAAGAAAATGGGAGTTTCTTGTGACTTCTCAAGAGAAGCATTTACAATGGATGAAAATCTAAATAAAGCAGTTAGAACTGTTTTTGTTAAGCTATATAATGAAGGCTTAATTTATCAAGGAAATAGAATAACTAACTGGTGTCCTAAGTGTACTACAGCACTTTCAGATGCTGAAATAGAGTATGAAGAAAAAGAAGGAAGCTTCTGGCATATAAATTATCCATTAGCTGATGGCAGTGGACATTTAGAAATTGCGACAACAAGACCAGAAACTTTACTTGGAGATACAGCAGTTGCTGTAAATCCAAATGATGATAGATTCAAACATCTTATAGGAAAAACATTAAAATTACCACTAACAGATAGAGAAATTCCTATTGTTGGTGATGACTACGTAGATATTGATTTTGGAACTGGTGCTGTAAAAATAACTCCTGCTCATGATCCAAATGACTTCCAAGTAGGACTTAGACATAACTTACCTCAAATAAGAGTTATGGATGATAATGGTGTTATTAATGAACTAGGTGGAAAATATCAAGGTTTAGATAGATATGAAGCTAGAAAGCAAATGGTTAGTGATTTAGATGAACAAGGCTTATTAGTTAAGGTTAAACCACATAATCATAATGTAGGAACACATGATAGATGTGGAACTGTAGTTGAACCTATAATATCAAAACAATGGTATGTTAAAATGGAATCTTTAGCTAAACCAGCTATAGAAGCAGTAAAAAATAATGAAACTAAATTTGTTCCAGAAAGATTTGATAAAATATACTTCAATTGGATGGAAAACATTCAAGATTGGTGTATATCAAGACAATTATGGTGGGGACATAGAATTCCAGTTTGGTATTGTAATGATTGTAGAGAAATAGTAGTTCAAGTAGATGCACCAGAAACTTGTCCTAAGTGTGGATCAAAACATATGCATCAAGATGAAGATGTATTAGATACTTGGTTCTCCTCAGCTTTATGGCCTTTCTCAACTTTAGGATGGCCAAATGAAACAGAAGACCTTGAATACTTCTATCCAACAAATGTATTAGTTACAGGATATGATATTATCTTCTTCTGGGTAGCAAGAATGATATTCTCAGGAATACACAATATGGATAAAACTCCATTTGATACAGTTTTAATTCATGGAATTATAAGAGATTCTCAAGGAAGAAAAATGAGTAAATCTCTAGGAAATGGTGTTGATCCATTAGAAGTTATTGATGAATATGGAGCAGATGCTTTAAGATTCATGCTAGTAACTGGTAACTCTCCAGGAAATGATATAAGATATATTCCAGAAAGAGTTGAAGCTGCTAGAAACTTTGCAAATAAGATGTGGAATGCTTCTAGATTTGTTATGATGAATCTTGATAAAGAAGTAATGGAAAAGTATGCTGATTGCAAAGAATATAGCTTAGCTGATAAGTGGATTCTTTCAAGAATGAATACTTTAATTAAAGAAGTAACTGAAAATATGGAAAAATATGAACTTGGAATTGCTCTTCAAAAGGTATATGATTTCATGTGGACAGAATTCTGCGATTGGTATATAGAATTAGTTAAAGGCGTGTTATATGGCGAAGATGAAAAACAAAAAGGTATAGTTTATAATGTTTTAAATGATGTTCTTAAAACTGGACTTAAGTTATTACATCCTGTAATGCCATTTATAACTGAAGAAATATATACTACTTTAACAGATGGTGATTCAATAGTAGTTTCAAACTGGCCAGAATACAATGAAAGTTTAACTGATGAAAAAGCTGAAAAGGATATGGACTTTATAATTGAAGCTATAAAGGGTTTAAGAAACGTAAGAGCTGAAATGAATGTTCCACCATCAAGAAAAGCTAAAGTAATTAGCTATGCTACAAGTGAAGCAAAAGATGCATTTATTTCTGGAGTTCACTATATAGAAAAGTTAGCATCTGCATCTGAAGTATCATTTATAGATGATAAAACTATGGTTCCTGAAAATGCAGTATCACTAGTTGTTAAAGGTGGAGAATTATTTATGCCACTTTTAGATTTGGTAGATAAGGAAAAGGAACTTGAAAGATTAAATAAGGAAAAGAAAAAGTTAGAAGGCGAAGTAGAAAGAATAGATAAAAAACTATCTAATCAAGGATTTGTAGCTAAAGCACCACAAGCTGTAATTGATGGTGAAAAAGAAAAGAGAGAAAAATATCAAGAAATGCTTAATGCAGTTTTAGTTAGAATAGATACTTTAAAATAGAATATATTATTTTTAGATATTAAAATAATATTCATTGCTATACAACATTAAAAGAATTTATTTTATTATTAAAGAAAATTTTTGTTTCTAATTTAGAGTATTTGGTTTATAATATTTAAGATAAAAGATTTAATAAGATAAAAGGCATTAAAGGCTCTAGCTTAAGCTAGGGCCTTTAGTGTTTTTAAAACATTTGTAATATAGTATTAGCTAAAGTACTACTTGGATCTTTTTCAATAACTTCTTCAGCAATTTTTATTGTATCATATGTTTTTATAAAGTTATTTGGAAGGGTTGAAAAAATAAGAAGCCATTCTTTATATTTAAGTTCATCTTTATATTTTAATGCTTTATTAATATGATTAAATGCTAAATCTTCATATGATAAAGGTGTTAGGATAATAAAAATAAAGTAAGACATTAAGTAATGAGCATATGCTAACTCATCATAAAGTTTTTCATTTTCAAAATAATTTATCTTAGTAATTAACCAAAAATAAAAATTTGTTTGCATATAGTAATCGTAAGACTTAAGTTCTATTAACTTTTCTTCATCTATTTCAAAAATAGATATTTTATCTAAATTTAACTTTAATGCTTCATTTAAATTGTTCATAATAAGCTCCTTCTTTAGGTTTTATATTTATTATTGTAAAGTACCTTAATATAAAATTCAATTAATAAAAAGCAATAAACTAAGATGTAATATTGACAAAAAAAATTAAAAGTGATAAAAGTAGGGTAATTAATAGTTATTATACAATTAAAAACGTATAGTTTATGATGAATTCAAAAGCTTTTTAAAGTAATTTTAAAATAATATAAATTTTACATTATACATTAAAGGGATAGAATTATTTATAATCATGAAAAAATAGGAGATATAAAAATGAAAGATTTTAATATATGGTGGCAGCCATTTAAATCATTAGGTCAAAAGAGTTTTATAAGAAATTTAATTGTTAGTTTATTAGTATTATTTTATTTGATATTTATACCAGTAGTAATGATAAATAAAATAAATATAATAAATAGATTTTTAATAACTATTACAATTATAATAAATGTTTTACTTATTATAATTGGGTATTTTTTAGGCAAGAAGTTATGGAAAAAAGGCGAAAGCATTAAATAAATATTAGTATAGAAAGAGTGGATTACTTATGACAGGATGGATAATTTATAATGGAACGTTAAATATTCCTAAAATAAATAAGCTTGTAAAATCTTTAGTAACTGAAGGAGAAAAGTTAAATATAAGATTACAGGCAGTTAAAAATACAGAGATAATACCTACATATAATAATGATGGAAAAGCTGAGCTTTTATGTTTAAAAGAGCTTGAAAGCCCAAGATTTATTATATTTTGGGACAAAGATGTATTATTAGCAAGGCACTTAGAAAAGATGGGATTTAAAGTCTTCAATTCAAGTAAATCTATTGAATACTGTGATCATAAGGGGTTAATGCATTTAGAACTTTCTAATAATGATATACAAATGCCAAGAACAATATTATCACCAATGATATTTGATTACTTATTAAATAATGAAGATTATTTAGTAAAATGTTTTGATGAGCTTGGAAGGGATGTAATAATAAAGGAATCAAAAGGTTCTTTTGGAATGCAAGTATATTTAATAAAAAATAAAGAAGAGTTTATTAAAAAGGTTACAGAATTAAATAAAAGAAATGTAGACTTTATTATACAAGAAAATATAAAAAGTAGTTATGGAAAAGATATAAGAGTAAATATCATAGGAAATAAAGTAATAGGGGCTATGCTTAGGGAATCTGATAAAGATTTTAGAGCTAATATATCTCAAGGTGGAAAAGGTAAATTAATAAATTTAACTAAGGAACAAGAAGAGATTGCATTAAAAGCTCATAATGTATTAGGTTTAGATTTTTCAGGTGTCGATTTATTATTCGGCGAAGATGATAAGCCTATATTATGTGAGGTAAATTCAAATTTAAACTTCTTAAGTTTTGAAGAACTTTGGGGAAAAAGCTTTGGTGCAGAGATATTAAAATATATATTAGAGGAATGTTTATGATAAAAGGGTTAGTTATTTATGATGAAATAGATGTAGAAAAAAATAAAAGTTATATAAATTGGTTAATAGAAGATGGAATAAAATATAATTTAGATTTGGAACTTATATTAACAAAAGATATAGATTACCAAATTGTAAATTCAAAATATAAATTTGCTATAAATAGATCTAGAAATTTTAAAATAACTTATAATTTAGAATCATTAGGATTAAGAGTTTTTAATAAATTTAATTTTTGTATGCTTGGAAATGATAAGTTAGAAGCATATAATTTTATGGATACTTTAGATATTAAATATCCAAAGATTTATAGAAGTAATGAGGATATAAAAGGAAATAAAAAGATAATAGAAAAGCCTAAAAATGGACATGGTGGAATAGGTATAAATATATTAAAGGGTTTTGATTCCTTAGATTTTAATAAAAATGTTTATCAGGATTTTATTGAGGATTATGTTGGGGATATAAGATTTTATATAATAAATAATAAAATAGTTAATTCAGTAATTAGGCTTCCTAAAGAAGATGAAATTTTATCTAATTTTTCAAGAGGTGGCAATGTTGAAGTATATAAATATTCATCTTTGCAAAAGGAGATATTAGAAAAGATACTAAATAATATAGATATAGACTTTGGGGGAATTGATTTCTTACTTTTAGAAAATGGTGAAATATTATTCAATGAATTTGAAGATGCAGTTGGAAGTAGGATGTTAAGTCATTTAGGTGTAAATAATACTATGGAATTATTTTTAGAACATATAAGAAACAGTGTTAAAGGAATGAAATAAATATGAAAGATTTAAAAACATTAAAATATTTAGAGGAGCTAAGAGTATTAGGTTCAAATTATGGGTTAGAACGTACAGAAAGGCTATTAGAATTACTTGGAAATCCGCATAAAAAGTTAAAGCTTATACATATAGCAGGAACAAATGGAAAGGGATCAACATCCTCTATATTAGGTAGAGTTTTAATTGAACATGGTTATAAAGTAGGATTTTTCAATTCTCCACATTTAGAAGAAATAGAAGAAACAATAAGAATAAATGATGAAAATATACCAGAAGAAGATTTGGTATATTTATTAAAAGAAATAAAGCCATATGTTAATAAAGTAGTGGAAGAAGGATATAAACATCCTACTGAATTTGAAGTATTAACATGTATTATGTTTTTATATTTATATAGAAAAAAAGTTGATTTTGGAGTAATAGAAGTAGGACTTGGAGGAAGGCTGGATTCAACAAATGTAATTACACCAATTTTATCAATAATAACTTCTATAAGCTTAGATCATACAAATATTTTGGGAAATACAATACAAGAAATAACTAGTGAAAAAGTAGGAATAATAAAAGAATCTACTCCAGTTTTAACTTGTAATCAAAAAGATGAAGCTATGGATATTATTAGAAGTAAAGCATTATTAACAAAATCTAAATTAACTATTGTAGATTCAAATGATTTTAGTTTATTAGAAATAGTAAATGATGATATTCCTTATCAAAGAGTTTCAGTAAATTTTAATAATAATACATATACTTTAGATTTAGGTTTGCTTGGTAAACATCAAATAATTAATTTATCTTTAGCAATTAAAGCATTGGAAGAGCTTCAAAATTTAAATTGTATAAAGGTAAATATTAATAAATTATATAAAGGCGTAAAAAGTGTTAAATGGAAAGGAAGACTTGAAGTTTTAAAGAAAGATCCATATATAGTAATTGATGGGGCTCATAATATTTCAGGTATAGAATATCTTAAAAGAAATATAGAAGAGTATTTTAAATATAAAAATATATATTTAATACTTGGAATTTTAGCAGATAAAAATGTCGAGGAAATGGTTAAAATAATAGCACCAGTAGCTACTGAAGTGTACACTGTTACTGCAAATTCAATAAGAGCAGCTAGTGCAAATGAGCTAAAGAAAGTAGTATTAAAATATAACAATAATTGTATTGCTTTTGATGATTATGACAATGCAATAAAACTATCATTAAATAAAGCAAAAAAAGATGATTTAATAGTTGCAGCTGGTTCACTTTATATGATAGGAGAAATAAGAAAGAAACTTAATAATATATAAGGTTAGAAGTACCAATAAATCCTCCAGTAAACCCACCAACAACTACCCCAGGTACAGATAAGTATTTAAATTTAAATAAATTAGTTGCTACTTGGAGAGTATATTCATTAAGTAGAACATCTGTGATAGGAAATGAAGTAGGATTTTAGCGCAATTAGTAAAATTAATTTTATTAATTACACTTTTGTTATAAATTGTGAATTAAACTTAATGACATGTATTAACTTTCCGATTTATATATAATAGAATTGTAGTTTATTATTATAATAAAATCTCCAATTTAATACATATCATTAATGAGGATAATTCTTAATTTAACTATGTAAATTGGCAGAATAATATATGGTGAAGAGTAAAAATTATTTTATTTTTAATAATAAATATAACAATAATAAGATTTTAAAATGAAGAGGTTTATTTGTTTTTAGAAATATGGTAGTATTTTATTAATTATAAATTTAAGGAGGCTTTTAACGTATGGCAAAGCATTTACACATAATGGCTAATGAAGGAGATATAGCAGAAACAGTATTATTACCAGGAGATCCATTAAGAGCTAAGTTTATAGCTGAAAATTATTTAGAAAATCCTGTTTGTTATAATGAAGTTAGAGGAATGTATGGTTATACTGGTACATATAAAGGAAAAAGAATATCTGTACAAGGAACAGGAATGGGATTACCATCACATTCTATATATGTAAATGAATTAATTCAATTTTATGGAGCAAAGAGACTTATTAGAATTGGATCTGCAGGATCTATGAATGAAGATGTTAATGTTAGGGATATAGTTTTAGCACAAAGTGCTTCAACAAACTCAGCAATAAATAAGAGAAGATTTCAAGGTATGGACTATGCACCAACAGCAAATTTTGATCTTTTATTAGAAGCATATAACAAAGGAAAAGAAAAAGGATTAAACATTAAAGTTGGTAATGTTTTATCTTCAGATTTATTCTACGATGATACTAATGTAGGAATAAAATTATGGGCTGATTACGGTTGCTTAGCTGTGGAGATGGAATCAGCAGAGCTTTATACACTAGCAGCAAAATTTGGAGTTGAAGCATTAGCTATATTAACAATCTCTGATCATATATTTAAAGGAATAGAAACTAGTCCTGAAGAAAGACAAGAAAGCTTTACTGATATGATGGAAATAGCCTTAGAACTAGCAAAATAATTTTTTATATAATTTAAGTGAAGACAGTAGATAGTTACTCTACTGTCTTTATTAATTTATATGTATTAATAAATAAAGGCTATATTTTAGAGTATAAGTTTAAAATATGATAAATAATAATATAGGTATTAAGTTATTGATTAAGATAAAAATTATTAAAAATATAAATTTTAAATTTACAAGTTTATTAGAAAAGAAGGTGATTAATTTGATTGATATATCGCTATTAGGATGTGGTGGAGGAATGCCAATGCCAAATAGAAATTTATCTTCACTATTTATAAATTATAAAGGTAGAAAAATATTAATAGATTGTGGTGAGGGGACACAAGTAGCAATAAGAAAAATGGGTCTTGGATTTAAGGCTATAGATTTAATACTTATAACTCATTGCCATGGTGATCATATTGTTGGGCTTCCAGGACTTCTTTCAACTATAGGAAATAGCGGAAGAGAAAATCCTTTAACTATAATTGGCCCAATAGGAATTACTAATGTAGTAAATAGTCTTAGAGTTATTGCACCTTATTTACCTTATGATTTAAATATAATAGAAAACCCTAATGAATTATATTTTAATGTGAAAAAGGATTTGATTGAACTAGATATAAGGGAAAAAAGTGATTTAATTTTAAAAACTATAGAACTTGAACATTCAGCAGCTTGTTTAGGATATGGGTTTTACTTCAAAAGAAAAAGGAAATTCGATGTAGAAAAAGCTATTAAAAATAATGTGCCTAAAGTCTTGTGGAATAGATTGCAAAAAGAAGAAGAAGTAATTTATGATGGATTTAAATATGACTATACAATGGTTTTAGGAGAAGAAAGAAAAGGTATTAAAATAAGTTTTATTACAGATACAAGACCAACAAATTGTATTGCTAGCTTTATAAAAAATAGTGATTTGTTTGTTTGCGAAGGTACTTATGGAGATGACAATGATATTGAAAAGGCTATAAAAAATAAACATATGACTTTTAGAGAAGCTGCTAGCTTAGCAAAGAATGGTGATGTAAGAGAAATGCTTTTAACTCATTTTAGTCCTGCTATGTTAAATCCGAACGAGTATTTAGAAAATGCTACTGAAGCATTTAGTGATGTAATAATTGGTGAAGATGAAATAACAAAAACCTTAAAGTTTACAGAATAAGCTTTAAGGTTTTGATAAAGTTAATTACTTGAAGCTGCAGCGGCTGCTGCTGCAGATGTGGCAGCAGTTGCTGCTGCTATTTGCATTACAATAACTATATTTAAAGATATATTGTTAGTTGTCTCTATTAATTTTTCTTTTATTAAAGAATTATTATCTTCTATAGATTCTAATGAAAGTAAAGAAGCTATAATCATATTTCTAACATCTCGGCCTAAAGTAAAGCTTCCAAATCCATGTTGTTTCTTTAAGGAATTATTTATTGAATTTAAGTCAGTAGCAAATTTTTCATAATCAGTATTAGCAACAGCTGCAACTCCTAAAATTGGCAAAGAATAACCTTTTAAAGGAACAGAGTAATTCCTTAAAACTTTATCTAATAAAATAACTTTATTACATTTTTCCTCTGGAAACCCTTCAAAAAGTGATAGTATATGAGATAAAGCTTGAAGATTATTACCACCAAAAAAACCATTATTTCTTAAAATATTATAACATTCTTCCATATCTATAAATGTTTGCTCTAAGTTATTGGAAGTTGTTGCAATAAGAGCTGCAGCACAAATGTCATCTTGACCAGTTAAAAATAAATGATTTTTTTTCATAGTATCATAAGCTTTTCTAGTATTTATAACTATTAAATCAATATCATTTGTATTTTTGTAATTGTATATTATTTGAGCAGCTAAAACTAAAAACTGATTGTTGAAGAAATGATTCTTTAATTTGTCATATATTATCATAATATCATTAAAGCTTTCTTCAGGATTAGTTTGCATAGATAAATTAACCGCAGTAGTTAATAGGTTATTTCCTCTAAAGTTAGAAAAAATAGAGGAATTACTCTTAATTATATCTATGCAGTTATTAATCTTTTCTACATTTGCCTCAATATTTCGTAATGTTAAATTTAGTGCATTACATTTTTTAAATGTACCCATACCAAAGGTAGATTTTACATTCTCTAAGTTATTACTATTTTTGATTAGTAATTCAATTTTATTTTCTATCATAAATTTTCATTCCTTTCAAAATTTTATAATAATATTATATAGATAAAATAATATTATTTCGATATTAAAATCTATTTTATATAATAAAAAATAACATATAAAGAAGTGTTAGTATTGATTTTATTGGTTTTGAGTATATCAAGATTAATGATATAATGGTAATATATAGTAAAAGATGAAGGAGTAGATAAAATGAGAAGAAGCAATAAAATCAAATTAAGCCTTTTCTTTATAGCAGCTATATTCTTAATGTTTACAGGCTGTAAAGCAAAAGTGGATGAAAATGTAATTCAAGATACAGCAAGAAAAGAAATATCAATAGTTGTCCCTAATGGAGTTCCATCTACAGCTATATCAAAATTGATAAAAGAAAATACGCAAGTTAACGATAATTATTCAATTAATTACTATATAGAAAACACATCAGATACATTAGCAACTTCAGTTATGAAAGGAGAACCGGATATAGCTATAGTTCCATCTAATCTAGCAGCACAAGCTTATAATAAAGGGCTAGGTTATAAGTTAGTTGGTACAACTGGATATGGAGCTCTATATTTAATTTCAACTGAAGGGAAAATAGATTTTAGCGATATTAAAGGAAAAGAAATATATAATATAGGCAATGGTCTAACTCCTGATATAGTTTTTAAAGCTTTATTAAAAGAAAGTGGAATATTAAATGATGTAACCTTAAGTTATGTTGGTGGATCCACTGAGTTAGCTCCAGCAATATTGAGTGGTAAAGCTAAATTTGCAGTCGTTCCTGAACCAGCATTAACTACTATACTAAGCAAAAATCCTAATATTAATATAATAGCTAGTTTAAATGATTTATGGAAAGAAAGGTTTGATAATGAAAAAGGATTTCCACAAGCAAGTATAATAGTAAAAGAAGAGATAATAAATAATGATAAGGATTTTCTTAACGATTTTATAGATAAAGTAGATAGTTCTATTGAATGGGTAAATGAAAACAATAAAGAAGCTGCAGATTATTCAGTAGAAAATGGATCACAGGTTGAAGCTTCTATAATAGAGAAATCAATAAACAATAGTAATATAAACTTTTCAAAGGCAAGAGATAGTAAAGAAGACTATATAAATTATTTTAAAGTTTTAGAAAGTGAAAACCCGAAATCAATAGGAGAAAATATACCAGGTGAAGACTTCTTCTATGAAGGATAAAAAGATTATATTTATATCGCTACTTATAATAGTAGCGATATGGATATTTTTATCAAATAGAATTAATAATTCTATTTACTTGCCTAAAATAAGTGAGATAATAGATGAAATTTTTATAATAGTAAAAGAAGATAATTTTTTGTTAAATATAAGCAACTCATTGCTAAGAGGGATTATAAGCTTTTTTATTGCTTTAATAATAGCAATAGTTTTAGGAATAGTTTCAGGATTCAATAAATTTGCATATAATTTTTTATATCCAATAAATTCAATATTAAAATCTATACCAACAATAGCTTTTATATTGATTGCGTTAATTTGGCTAAATAAGAATTACGCACCTTATTTAATAGGAATAATTATCTCATTTCCTATAATATATGAAACAACTGTGAATTCAATTTTGAATGGAAATAGTGAATTAAATGATATGGTTGAAACTTTTAGAGTTAGTTTTTTAGACAAACTTTTAAATGTACATATTCAATCAATTATCATTAGTATTTCATCTATAGCAACCTCAACATTTTCTTTAGTACTAAAGGTGGTTATAGCAGGAGAAGTTTATGGGCAACCATTGTATGGAATTGGAACTGCAATTCAAGGTGAAAAAATTAATTTTAATACATCAGGTATATTTGCGTGGATAATTATAGTAGCTATATTATGCTATATAACTGATAAGATAATTATTTACTTTACAAGCAAGTTGATTAAGGGTGGGAGATATATAGTTGATTAACTTTAATAATATAAACATAAAGTTTAATGATAGAGTTTTGTATGATGATTTTTCTATAGGTTTTGAGGAGAATAATGTAAATTTTATAATGGGTGAATCAGGTATAGGTAAAAGCACTTTAATAAAATATATAAAAGATAAATTAATTTCAAGTGGAATTAAGGTTAGTGTTGTTTTTCAAGAAAATAGATTAATACCTTGGAAAAATATATATAAGAATTTAGATATTGTAATTAAAAATGAATTAAATAAAGATGAAAGAAAAATAAAAATTAATGATATATTACAAAATATGAATCTATTAAATTGCAAAGAGTTATATCCTCATGAATTAAGTGGAGGTATGAAGCAAAGGGTTAATATAGCTAGAGCAGTAATATATGATGGGGATATCTTTATTATGGATGAACCTTTTAAAGGATTAGATAAGGAGAATAAAGAAAATATTATTAAACTAATAAAAAAGTATTTTTGCGATAATAAGAAAACAGTTATAATTATAAGCCATGATATAAATGAAGCAAGGGAATTTACAAATAAAATAATATTATTAAAAAATGAACCGGTAAAAAAAGAAATAATTAAAGTGTAAAAGAAGTGTGATCATGCTTCTTTTTTTATATAATATTTTTTGGGGAGTATAAATAAGAATATATTTTAATAATTTGTTAATTATATAACAATCGATGGTAAAAATGTGATAATTGTCACGGTTTTTAGTGGTAGTTAATGATAGAATTAGAAATCATAAAATAATATAGTGAGTTTATGAAATTGTGAAGTGGAGATGTAAGTTATATGAAAAAAATTCAGTCAACTTGTAATTTATGTGCTTTAGCATGTAACATAGATTTCTATGTAGATAATGGTAAAATTCAAAAGGTTTCACCTACTGTTGATTATCCAGTTAATAAGGGGTTTTGTTGTATAAAAGGATTAAGTCTGGACAAGCAACAAACAAAAATTAAGGCAAGAAAGTCACCATTATTAAGAGATGCAAATGGCGAAATGAAAGAAATATCATGGAACGAAGGTTTCCAAGTCTTTGCTAAAAAAATGACAGAGATTCAAGCTAAGTATGGTAAAGAAAGCGTTGCATATATCAGTACTGGTCAAATGACAACTGAAGAAATGGCTTTACTTGGACATGTTGGAAGAAATTATATGGGGATGCATGGAGACGGTAATACAAGATTATGCATGGCAACATCAGTTGTAGCACATAAGCAAAGTTTTGGTTTTGATGCTCCTCCTTATACTTTGAATGATGCTGAGCTTTCAGATACAATTGTTTTAATTGGAGCTAACCCAGTTATAGCACATCCAGTTTTTTGGGGAAGAATAAGAAAAAATAAGGATGCAAAAATAATAACTATTGATCCAAGAAAATCTGAAACAGCAATAAATTCTCATATATGGGTAGATATTAAACCTAAAGCTGATTTAGTTCTATTATATACATTAGCAAATGTATTAATTCAAAATGATTGGATTGATAAGAAATATATAGAGGAACATACAGAAGGATATGAAGAATTTAAAAATCATGTATCTAAATTTACCTTAGATAATGTTGAAGAAGAAACAGGAATATCTAAAGAAAGAGTTTTAGAACTTGCAGAAATAGTACATAATGGTAAAAGAGTATCATTCTGGTGGACAATGGGTGTAAACCAAGGATATCAAGCAGTAAGAACTGCACAATCTATAATTAACTTAGCATTAATTACTGGTAATATAGGTAGACCAGGGACAGGTGCAAATTCCTTAACAGGTCAATGTAATGCTATGGGATCAAGAGCTTTCAGTAATACAGCAGGACTTTATGGCGGTGGAGATTTTGATAATCCAGTAAGAAGAAAAGCTGTAGCAGAAGCACTAGAAGTTGATGAAAGTGTATTAGCAACTAAGCCTACTCTTCCTTATAACGTTATTATAGAAAAAGCAATTGCAGGAGAAATTAAAGGATTATGGGTAATATGTACAAATCCAAGACATTCTTTTACAAATAATGATGAATTCAAAAAGGCAGTAGAAAATTTAGATTTCTTAGTAGTACAAGATATATATGAGGATACACATACTGCAGAGCTTTGCGATTTATATTTACCTTCAGTTCCAGCTATTAAAAAAGAAGGAGTTCTAATTAATACTGAGCGTAGATTATCAAAAGTTAATCCAGTAGTAGCAAAAGAAGAAGGCGAATTATCTGATTTTGAAATATTCTTTAATATAGGTAAAGCATTAGGAATGGGAAGTTTACTTGATAATTGGAAAACTCCAAGAGATGTATTTGAACTATTAAAAAAATGTTCTAAAGGAATGCCTTGTGACATAACAGGAGTTACTTATGAAATGTTAGAAGGTAACAATATGGAAGGTTCAAGAGGAGTTCAATGGCCATTTAAAGAAGGACAAGTTCTTGAAGAGGATGAAAGAAGACTTTATGAAGATGGTAACTATTATACACCATCTAAGAAAGCTAAATTCCATTTTGAAGATATAGCAGAAAATCCAACAAAGACTTCAGATGAATTCCCGTATATATTAAATACAGGAAGAGGAACTGTAGGACAATGGCACACTCAAGTTCGATCTAGAGAAATAGAACATAATAGAATTTACAGCAAGGAATCATATGTTTTAATGAACCCAGAGCTAGCAAAAGAATTAAATATAAGTGAAAATGAAAGAGTTAAAATAACTTCACAAAATGGGAAAACTAATGAGTTTAATGTTGTTTACTCAGAAAATGTGAAAAAGAATCATATATATGCACCAATGCATTATATTGAAACAAATTCACTTACTCCTTCAGTTTATGATCCTTACTCAAAAGAACCATCTTTCAAAACTGTTGCAGTAAATATTTCTAAGAAATAGGAGGATTCAATATGAAGAGAATAAAAATAGATAGATCGAAATGCGTTGGATGTTTAACTTGCACAACTGCATGTATTGTTTCTCATAATTCAGAAGATACAAGAAGTAGAATAACAATAGATAGTAATGGAAAATATGCTCCGATTTTTTGTAGACATTGTGATAGACCAGAATGTGTTTATACATGTATGACTGGTGCAATGAGCAAAGATAAGGAAACTGGATTAGTTACTTACAATAAAGAACACTGTGCAAGTTGCTATATGTGTATAATGGCATGCCCTTATGGAGTTTTAAAAGCTGATAGTAGAGTTCATAAGGAAATAATGAAATGTGATGCGTGTAAAGATAAGGGAACACCACAATGTGTAGAAAAGTGCCCAATGGCAGCTATTACATTAGAGGAGGTACCTAATTAATGAGATATATAGTTATAGGAGCATCAGCAGCTGGAATTAGTGGAGCAAAAACATTAAGAGAGCTAGATAAAGATGCAGAAATAATATTAATTTCAAAAGATACAGAAGTTTATTCAAGATGTATTTTACATCACTATATTTCAAACCATAGAAATGTAGAACAATTAAATTTCACATCAAAGAATTTCTTTGAAGAATACAATATACAATGGATAAATAATGTTGAGGTTACTTGTGTAAATGATGAAAGTAAAACTTTAACTTTATCAAACGATGAGGTCTTAAACTTTGATAAATTAATGATTTGTAGTGGAGCTTCATCATTCATTCCACCTGTTGAAGGGTTAAGAGAAGGAAATAATGTAGTTGGTCTTAGAAATTTAGAAGATGCAATACTTATAAAAGAACAAGCTTCTAAGGTGAAAAACGTAGTTGTATTAGGTGCTGGGCTTGTTGGAATAGATGCAGTAAGTGGACTTATAGATACAGGAGTTAATGTTTCTTTAGTAGAAATGGGAGATAAAGTTTTACCTATACAGCTAGATAAATATACTTCAGATGTTTATAAAAAGAAGTTTGAAGAAAAAGGTGTAAATTTAAAACTTGGTGTTAAAGCAGAAAAACTAATATTAGATGAAAATAAAAATCCTAAAGCATTATTAATCAATACTGGTGAAGAAATACCATGTGAATTAGTTATTGTAGCAACAGGGGTAAGATCTAATATCAATTTCTTAAGTAATAGCAATGTTGAATGTGATAGATTTGGATTAATAATAGATGAAAAAGGTAAAACTAATATTGATGATATTTATGGTGCTGGAGATGTAACTGGAAGAAATCCAATTTGGCCAACAGCAGTGAAAGAGGGTATAATTGCTGCAAATAACATGTTAGGAAAAGAAATGATAATGACAGATTTCTTTGGAAGCAAGAATACTATGAATTTTGTTGGTATTGCAACTATGTCTTTAGGGGATGTAGAGCCAAAGGATGAAACTTATAAAGTTGAAATAAGCATTGATGGTGGAAACTATAAAAAGATTATACACAAAGATGGTAAGATTTATGGAGCAATAATTCAAGGTGATTTATCTTATGCAGGTGTATTAACACAACTTATAAAAGAAAAAATAGATATATCAAAAGTAACAAAAAATATATTTGATATAGATTATGCAGATTTCTTCAATATAAAAAAGAATTTTGAATTTACTTATTAATAATAAACTTTATATGGAAATTAGTATTAAAACTAATTTCCATATAAATTAAAATTTTTAATAATAGTGTACATAAAAGAAGGATTATTATAAAAAATCTAGAACATAATAGTTAATAACATATATAATTAAAATTAAATATAGATATTACTGGTTACAAAAATATACTTAAAGGATGAAAGATATGCCAAAGGTTATTAATATAGTTGGAGAAAAGTCAAATGTAGGAAAAACATTTGTAATGGAAGGACTAATAAGAGAATTAAAAAGTAGAAACTTAAGTATAGCAACAATAAAACATGATGTTCATGGATTTGATATTGATAAAAAAGGAAAAGATACATATAAACATAGAGAAGCAGGGTCAGAAACTGTAATAATATCTTCAAGTTCTAGACTTGCAATAATAAAGGAATTAAAACATGAAACTAACTTATATGATCTTATAAATATGGCAAAGGATAAGGATATAATTTTAGTAGAAGGATATAAGAAAAGTAATTTAAGAAAGATAGAAGTATATAGGAGTGGGGTTAGTAGTAAAATAATAACTCCTAAGAATAATCTCATAGCAGTAGCAAGTGATGTAGATTTAAATTTAAATGATGCCTTAGTTATAAATAAAGATAATTTTAAGGAACTTGCTAATTTAATAGAAAAAGAAGAAGAATTTAAATTTGAAAATTATCAATAATATTTTCTTGAGCATAGTTTACCTAAGGATTAATCTATGGATTCTATGCCTGAATTTTATATTCACAGGGTGTTAATTTGAAAAGATAGCATCTCCACGATTTGGGAAGGAAAATAAGTTGATTTAAATATATTATACTTATAGAAATATAAGTCTTAAAATAATATTAAGTTTAATTTTATTTTGAGGTTTATAATTAAGTTGATTTTAGCACTATTACAGTGTTTATTTATATTTAAATTAAAAGCTTATTACTCACCAAATTTATGGGTAATAGGCTTTTTTTGAATAGAAAATTTATACACATCAACTTTTTAAAGGAGGAAAAAAGTGAAATCCTTTATATCATTAGAAGAAGCAATAGAAATACTAAATAATAACGTAAATAATTTGAATATAGAAGAGGTAGATTTAATTAATGGATTAAATAGAGTAATAGGTGAAAATGTATATTCTCAAATTAATAATCCACCTTTTAATAAATCGGCAATGGATGGGTATGCATTGATTTCTAGAGATACTGAATCAAACAATAAAAAATTAAAGGTAATAGATAAAGTCTATGCTGGAGGAAATTGTAGTAGTATTGTAAAAGAAAATACAGCAATTAGAATAATGACAGGAGCACCAATCCCTAAGGGAGCAAATGCTGTTATAAAACAAGAAGATGTAATTTTACAAGATGATTATATTATTTTAAAGAAAAGTGTAAAAGAAAATGAAAATATCTGTATAAAGGGAGAAGACATTTCAAAAGGAGCTTTACTTTTAAATATTAATAAAAAGCTTGATTATGCTGATATTGGAATTTTAGCTAGTTCTGGATTAAAGAAAGTAAATGTATATAAAAAGCCTAAAATAGCTTTTATTAGTACAGGTGATGAAGTTATGGATATAGGCTTAGAATTAGAAAAAGGAAAAATTTATAACAGTAATAAATATTCTATTTTATCTAGAATAAATGAATTAGGCTATGAAGCCAAATATATAAATCATATAAATGATGATTTTAATGCAATAGGTAGTTATATAGAAGAAATTTCAAAGAAAGTTGATTTGATAATTACAACTGGAGGAGTTTCTGTTGGTGAGAAAGATTTATTAAAAGATGCTATAAATACAACAAGTGGAGAAAAACTTTTTTGGAAGATAACTATTAAGCCAGGTTCAGCAGTTTTATGTAGCAAGGTAAATAATTCAATTGTAATTAGTTTATCAGGCAATCCAACAGCAGCTTTAACAACTTTTGAATTATTAGTTAAACCAACACTTGAGAAATTATCTGGATATAAAGAAATTAAAATAAATAGGGAAAAAGCAATATTATCACAAGACATAAAAAAGAAAAGTCCTCAAAGAAGGTTCATAAGGGGATATGTAGAAGTTGACAATTGCAAACAATATGTACATATAACACAAACTAAATCAGGAAATGGAATACTTAGTTCTACAATAAACTCAAATTGTATAATTGAAATAGAAGCTAATAATAATGGAAAAAATCAAGGGGATTTAGTAGATATTATAAAGCTTTAGGAGAATATATGATAAATAAAACATTAGCTATTTTAGCAGGTGGAAAAAGTAGTAGGATGAATTATAATAATAAGGCATTATTACTTTATAAAGAAAAAACTTTTATAGAAAATATAATAAGTGCTGGAGAAGATTTTGATGAAATAATTATTATATCAAATAATAAAGAAGTATATAATCAGTTTTCTTTGAAGGTATTTAGTGATATCTACTTAGGAAATGGTCCTTTATGTGGAATACATTCAGCACTTAAAAATTCAAAAAATGATAAAGTTTTATGTATTGCTTGTGACATGCCTTTAATTACAAAAGAGACTTTAAATTTAATAGGAAATGTGGATGAAGAATACGAGGTTTTAATTCCTAAAATTAATGAAAAGCTACAACCTTTGTGTTCAGTGTATTCTAAAAGGTTAATACCTAAAATTGAAAATGCTTTAATAAAAAATGAAAATAAATTGCAAAAATTTATAATGTCAACAAAATACAAAGTATTAGAAGATAAAAAATACGAGAAGTTAAATGAGATAGATTTTTCAAATATAAATACAGTTAATGATTATAAAGACTTGGAGGAGATTTAATGTATACTGTTGGAATAATAACAAGTAGTGATAAAGGATATGCAGGAGAAAGAGAAGATAAAAGTGGAGCTGTTATTAAAGAAATAATAGAAAATGCAGGTTTTAAAGTAGAAAAGATGGTTATTGTACCTGATGAAAAGGAAATGTTAAAAAAAGAATTTATAAATATGAGTGATGAATTAAAGGTGAACTTAATATTAAGTACAGGTGGTACTGGATTCTCAAAAAGAGATATAACTCCTGAAGCAACCAAAGAAATAATTGATAGAGAGGCACCTGGAATATGTGAAGCTATAAGAATGTATAGTCTTCAAATAACTAAAAGAGCAATGCTTTCTAGAGCAGTATCAGGAATAAGAAAAGATACTTTAATAGTAAATTTACCAGGAAGTCCAAAAGCATGTGAAGAAGCTTTAGATTTTATATTAGACGAGTTAAAACATGGAATTGGTATATTAATTGGAGAAGCAAAAGAATGTGCAAGAAAATAAGTTCATTCAAAAAAATTATAAAAATGAGTAACTAGACAAATGATTAACTTTATAGGAGATGCATTATAATGAAAATGATAAGCGTATATGATTCTGTTGGTTGTATATTATCTCACGATGTTACACAAATAATACCAGGAGAATTTAAAGGAAGACTTTTTAAAAAGGGCCATATTATAAAAGCGGAAGACATAGAAAAACTGCTATCTATAGGGAAAGAACACATTTATGTATGGGAGCCTAGTGAAGGAGAATTGCATGAAAATGATGCTGCAATTAGAATTTCAAATCTTGTACTTGGAGATGGGGTATGTAAGTCAGAAGAAATAAAAGAAGGAAAAGTTGACTTTTTTGCAGATATAGATGGAGTTTTAAAAATAGATAAAGAAGAATTATTTAAACTTAATAGCCTTGGAGAAATAATAGTATCAACATTGCATAATAATACTCCAATAAGAAAAGGAGAAAAAATTGGTGCAACTAGAGTTATTCCATTAATAATTGATGAAGAAAAAATAATTAATGCAGAAAAATTAATAAAAAATAAAATAATTTATATAGAGGAAATAAAGCCTAAGAAATGCTTACTTATAACAACTGGTAATGAAGTTTATAGCGGAAGAATTAAAGATGCCTTTTTACCAGTTATAAAATCAAAACTTGGATATTATGGTAGTGAAGTCATTAAGCAAGTTATTTTGCCAGATTCCAAGGAAAGAATAATAGAAGAAATAAAAAATGGCTTTAAAGAAAATGTAGATATGATTATATGTACAGGAGGGATGTCGGTAGATCCAGATGATGTAACTCCAACAGCAATAAAAGAATGTGGTGGAGAACTTGTTACGTATGGATCACCAGTATTACCAGGAGCTATGTTTTTACTAGCTTATTATAAAGATATTCCAATACTTGGAGTACCAAGTTGTGCTATGTATTCAAAAAGAACAGTATTAGATTTAGTGCTGCCAAGAATACTAGCAGATGAAAAATTAACTTTAGGTGATATAGCAGCTTATGGACATGGTGGAATGTGCTTAGATTGTAAGGTTTGTACTTTCCCACATTGTTCTTTTGGAAAATAGGAGGATATAATGAATAATAAATTTACTCATTTTGATAATAGTGGAAATGCAAGAATGGTAGATGTATCAGAAAAAAATAAAACTGAGAGAGTTGCAATTGCAGTTTCTAAAATAAAAGTAAGCAAAGAAACCTTAGAGCTTATAAAAGAAGGAAAAATAGGTAAAGGTGATGTTTTAGGTGTAGCTAGAGTTGCAGGAATAATGGCAAGTAAGCAAACATCTAATTTGATACCTATGTGCCATCCATTAATGATATCTAGTTGTAATATTGATTTTGAGATAAATGATGAAGAAAGTAGTATTGAAATAAAAGCAACTGTAAAAATAGTAGATAAAACAGGAGTTGAAATGGAGGCATTAACTGCAGCAACAATTTCAGCATTAACAATATATGATATGTGTAAAGCTGTAGATAAAAGAATGATCATAGAAGGTACTCATTTACTTAAAAAAACAGGGGGGAAGAGCGGCGAGTTTAATTTTTATGATAGCTCTTTAGAATAATATGAAAGATAAATATAATAGAGAAATAGACTATTTAAGGATTTCATTAACCGATAATTGTAACTTAAGATGTATATATTGCATGGAAGAGAAGAATAATATTTTTCTTAAAGATGAAGATAAATTAACTAATGATGAAATATATAAAATAGTATGCGAAAGTGCAAAGCTTGGTATAAAAAAAGTTAGATTCACTGGTGGAGAACCTTTAGTTAGGAAAGATATAGTAGATCTAATACAAAGGATAAACACTATACCAGGCATAGAAGAAATGTACTTGACTACAAATGGAATATTACTAGAAGAAAAAGCAGAAATTCTTGCAAAATCAGGACTAAAAGGTGTTAATATAAGTTTGGATTCATTAAAGAAAGAAACCTTTAAAAGATTAACTAGATTAGGAGATTTAAAAAAGGTACTAGCAGCAATAGATAAATGTATTTCACTTGGAATAAAAGTTAAATTAAATACAGTTATGATAGAGGGCATTAATGATGATGAAATACTTGATTTTGTAAATTTAACTTTAGAAAAGCCAATAGATGTTAGGTTTATAGAGCTTATGCCTATTGGAGTAGGAAGTAAATATAAAGGGATTAATAATGAAGCAATTATAAATATTATTAAAGATAATTATAAAAATTTCGAAGAAGTTAAAAGAATTAATAGTGGTGGACCAGCAACTTATATAAAAGTAAATGGCGGTAGAGGTAAGGTTGGATTTATTAGTGCTATAAGCAATTGTTTTTGTGAGGATTGTAATAGGATTAGATTAACTTCAGAAGGTTTTTTAAAACAATGCTTACACTTTAATTATGGTATTGATTTGAAGGAATTAATTAGAAGCGGAGTTTCAGATAGTGAATTATCACATGCAATAAAAAATAGTATTTTTGATAAGCCGGAAAAACATTTGTTTATGCAAAAAAGTAATGATAAAGAATTAAAGTTTATGAATCAAATTGGAGGATAAGAATATGAGCAAGGTTTTAGCTATATGTACAAGTAAACACAAAGGAACTTTAAAAAATGAAGTTGAAGAAGCAAACTTCATAGAGGAATTTGGAATAGAAGGTGATGCGCACGCTGGTAAGTGGCATAGACAAGTAAGTTTATTAGCTTTTGAAAAAATTGATGAATTTAGAAATAAAGGTGGAAATGTTGATTTTGGTGCATTTGGAGAAAATTTAGTAGTAGATGGAATAGAATTAAATAAACTTCCAGTTGGTCAAAGATTAACAGTAGGAGAAGTACTTTTAGAAGTAACTCAAATAGGTAAGGAATGTCATGATAAATGTGCTATATATTATCAAGTTGGAGAATGTATAATGCCTAAAAATGGTATATTTACTAGGGTATTAAAAGGTGGAAAAGTAAGAGTTGGAGATAAATGTACTTTGTTAGATAATGAAAAGAAAGTATTTACTTTATAATAAGGAAACATCTTGATATTTGGTTTTAATAATCAAATATCAAGATGTTTTTTATTGTAAAAAAATAAATAGATGAAATTTAAATTATGAGAGGATAAATATAATTAATTGTTTAGCGTGAATATAAAAAGTAAACAATACTAATAATATCTATAAAATGTTTGTTAAAGAGGGGTAAAAAGTATGAAAGTTGTTAGATCTACTTGTAACTATTGTTCCATAGCATGTAATTTTGATTTTCATGTTGAAGATGATGGATTTATACAAAGGGTTAAGCCAGCAAAGGATTATCCTGTAAATAAAGGATTTTGCTGTGTTAAGGGTCTTAATTTAGATAAACAAAATACTATATATGAAAATCCTGTATTACCATTACTAAGAAATGAAAAAGGGAAATTAGAACATATATCTTGGGAAAAAGCATTTAATATATTTGCAGAAAGAGTAAAAAAAATTCAAGATGAATATGGTAAAGAAAGTTTTGCATTTCTGAGTACAGGTCAATTATGTACAGAAGAAATGGCATTGGCAGGGCATATTGGAAGAACATTCTTAGGAGGGAATGGAGATGGAAATACTAGGCTTTGTATGGCAACAGCAGTTGTTGCATATAAACAAAGTTTTGGGTTTGATTCTCCACCATACACATTTGAAGATTTAGAATTATCGGATGTAATGATATTTATAGGTTGTAATCCTGTAGTAGCGCATCCAATACTTTGGAGTAGAGTTATAAAAAATAGAAATAAAGATAAAAAAATAATAAGTATAGATCCAAGAAGAACTGAAACAGTAACTAATTCAGACATGTGGATAGATATAAAGCCTAAAAGTGATTTAAGACTTTTATATACATTAGCAAATGTATTAATTGAAGAAGGGTGGATAGATGAAGAATTTATAAAAAATAGTACTGAAGATTTTGAAGGATTTAAAAATCATGTTAAAAAATATGACATAAATGATGTTGAAGAGTACACAGGAATATCAAAAGGAAGAGTATTAGAATTAGCTAAAATAATACATGAAGGAAAAAGAGTATCATTTTGGTGGACTATGGGTGTAAATCAAGGATATCAAGCTGTTAGAACTGCACAAGCCGTGATAAATTTGGCTCTTATGACTGGAAATATTGGAAGGCCTGGAACTGGAGCTAATTCAATAACAGGTCAATGTAATGCTATGGGATCAAGATTGTTTAGTAATACTACTGGACTTTATGGTGGAGGAGAATATACTGATAAAGCTAGAAGAAAAGTAGTCGCTAAAGCTTTAGGAATTGACGAAGAGATGCTACCTAAAAAGCCTACAATACCATATAATGCAATAATTGAAGGTATAAATAATGGAACAATAAAAGCCCTTTGGGTACTAGCAACAAATCCAGTTGTATCATGGATAAATAGTTTGGAATTTAAAAAAGCAGCTGAAAAATTAGAGTTTTTAGCAGTGCAGGATATTTATAGTGATACAGAAACCTGTAAATATGCTCATCTTATACTTCCTTCAACAAATGGGTTGAAAAAAGAAGGTGTTTTAATAAATACGGAAAGAAGATTATCCAAGATTCAGCCAGTGCTTGAAAAGAAAGAAGATGAATTAAGTGATTATGACATATTACTAGGAATAGGAAATGCTCTTGGAATGGGAAGTCTTTTAGATAAATGGAAAACACCGAGAGATGCCTTTGAAACTTTGAAGGAATGTACTAGAAATATGCCTTGTGATATAACTGGTGTAAGCTATGATATGCTAAAGGACTCAAAGGGAATTCAATGGCCATTTAAAGAAGGAGATGATATTGAAAAAGAAGAAAGAAGATTATTTGAAGATGGAAAGTTCTATACTCCAAATAAAAAAGCAAAATTTATTTATGAAGATATAATTAATCCTCCTTTTGAGCAAAGTGAAGAATATCCATATATTTTAAATACAGGTAGAGGAACAGTTGGGCAATGGCATACCCAAACAAGAACAAGAGAAATTCCAGATGTAGAAGCTATAATTATGAAGAAAGGGTACATAAATATTAATACTGATTTAGCAGAAGAGCTAGGTATTAAAGAAAATGATATGGTTAAAGTAAGTTCACCAAATGGAATAAGCAACCAATTCCTTGTTAAGTTAAGTAGAACTGTTAAAAAAGATCAGCTTTATGCACCAATGCATTATATAGAAGCAAATTCTGTACTGCCATCAATATTTGATATGTACTCAAAGGAACCTAATTATAAATATGGTCCAGTAAAAATAGAAAAAATCAATTAGGAGATTATTATGAAAAGGATAAAAATCGATAGAAAGAAATGTATAGGCTGTTTAACTTGTACAACTGCTTGTAAGGTTTCTCATGGATGTAGAGATACAAGAGGAAGGATTGTTATTAATAGTGAAGGAAGGTATGCACCAATTTATTGTAGGCATTGCACAAGACCAGAGTGCGTATATTCATGTCCAACTGGAGCAATGAGAAGAGATGATGAAAGTGGATATGTCATATATGATAAAAGTCGTTGTGCAACATGTTATATGTGCATAATGGGTTGTCCTTATGGAGTATTAAAAATGGATTATCAAACTAATAGAGAAGTAATGAAATGTGATATGTGTCTATCTACAGATACTAAATATCCACATTGCGTAGATAGATGTCCTATGGGAGCATTAACCTTAGAGGAGGTATATAAATAATGTCATATGTTATAGTAGGTGCATCTGCATCTGGAATTAATGCTGCAAGAACTATTAGAGAACATGATAAAGATTCAGAAATAGTTTTGGTATCTAAAGATGATCATGTTTATTCAAGATGCATACTTCATCATTTTTTAGATGGGAGAAGGGATATTAAAGATTTAGACTTTACTCCTGACAACTTTTTTGAAATGTATAAAATAAAATGGATAAAAGGAGTAGAAGTTATTGGAATAGATATAAAAGAAAAATTATTAAAATTATCTAATGAAGAAAATTTAAGTTATGATAAAGTTTTACTTGCTACTGGATCATCATCTTTTTTGCCTCCAATAGAAAATTTAAGGAGTGCTAATAATGTCATAGGATTAAGAAATTTAGATGATGCTATAAAAATTAAAAATATTGCTCGAAAAGTAAAAAATGTTGCAATTCTAGGTGCTGGACTTGTTGGAGTTGATGCATTAGCAGGATTGCTGGATTATAACGTAAATATATCATTGATTGAAATGGGGGATAGACTACTTCCTCTTCAATTAGATAAATATGCAGCCAATATATACGAAGAAAGATTAAAAAAAGAGGGAGTAAATTTAAAATTTGGCGTTAGGGCAGAAAAAGTAATTGTAGATGATGAAAATAATCCTATTTCTATAAAGCTTAGCACTGGAGAAGAGGTACCTTGTGAATTGATAATTGCTTGTACTGGAGTCCGATCAAATGTAGGCTTTTTAAAAGATAGTGGAGTTGAGTGTGATAAATTTGGTCTTATAATAAATGCAAAAGGTGAAACAAATGTTAGAGATGTTTATGGAGCAGGGGATATAACAGGAAGAAATCCAATATGGCCAACTGCTGTTAAAGAAGGAATGATAGCAGCAAACAATATGGTAGGTAAAGAAAGTTTTATGGAGGATTTTTTTGGAAGCAAAAATACAATGAATTTTTGTGGAGTTGCTACAATGTCATTAGGGTTGGTAGTAAAGCCAGATGATAGTTATGAAGAAATAACTGATATCGATGGAAAAGATTATAAGAAGATAATTTATAAAGATGGTGCAATTTATGGAGCTATAGTTCAAGGGGATTTATCATATGTTGGAGTTTTGACTCAACTTATAAAGCAAAAAATTAATGTAGATAGAGTTAAAAAGCCTTTATTTGATATAGATTATTCTGATTTCTTTAATGAAACAGAAAACTTAGAATTTGTATATTAATAATAAATACAAAGGAGCAAATCATGGAAAAGAAATCTATATTAAAAAAAATAAAAAATATGCCAGTACCAATTTTGCCAACAATGGTTGGGGCAGCTACTTTATCAAATGTGTATCAAATTTTAGGATATACGTGGATAAGGCATATAACAATGATATGTGCAACTATAATATTAATTGCCTATATCATGAAAATAACACTATATTTTGATACATGTAAAAGTGAATATAGTAATACGGTTCCATCAAGTCTATATGCTGGATTCACTATGATATTAATGATATTAGGATCTTATTATTTTGATTTTAATAAACTAATAGGAAAAGGTTTGTGGTATATAGGTATAATATTACATGCAATACATATAATAATTTTTACATATAAAAATGTATTTCCAGGCATAAAAAAAGAAACATTTGTACCTAGTTGGTTTGTTACGTATAATGGAATAATGGTTTCTGCTGTAGTAGGAGTTCCTATGAATGAACCTTTTATTTGTAAGATAATAGTGTATTATGGAATAGTAGCTTTTTTATTAATAATTCCATTTATGATTTCTAGGTTAAGAAAAGAGCCTATAGATGAAGCACTATTCCATACCCAAGCTATATTATTAGCGCCATCAAGTCTTTGTTTAGTATGTTATTTAAATTTTATTAATAATCCTAATAAGGTTCTTATATATGTTCTATATACTATAATATTTTTGACATTACTATTTATTTTATATATGTTACCTAAGTTTTTTTCTTACACTTTTACACCAGGGTTTGCAGGGTTAACGTTCCCAATGGCAATTGGGATAGTAGCGTCAATTAAGGCATCATCATTTTTTATAAAAATGAATAATAATTTCTTAGGTTACATTATAAAAGAAATAAGTGGAATACAAATATATATTACTACAACTATAATAGCTTTTGTTTTATATAAATTTACACATATATTATTTAAAAGCTTAAAAAAAAGTTAAAAATAGCACACTTTATTGAACTAGAGTTTTCATAAATGGTTCAGTAAAGTGTGTATTTTATTAAAAATAAAAATAGAATTCGTGATAAAAATCACGGTAATTATATTATTAAATGATATAATAATAGCGTTGAATTATGTTTGAAAGGCCTTTTATGCATATCTAAGTGAAAAAATTAACAATAAGTAACAAAGTTATAATGAGAATTTTATATAATTATTAAAACTGACTTAGGAGGAGTTATGAAAAATAATTTAATTTTTAGAAAAATTGAAAATTTACCTGTTCCAATATTACCTACAATGGTAGGAGCAGCAACATTATCGAATATTTACTCATCGTTAGGGTATACTTGGGTAAGGCATTTAACAATGTGGATAGCAACTTGTATTTTAATAGTATATTTAGTTAAAATTTTAGCATTCTATCCTACTTGTAAAAAAGAATATTCAAATACAGTTCCAGCGAGCCTTTATGCAGGAATAACTATGATAACAATGATATTAGGATCGTATTATTTTGATTATAATAATTCATTTGGAAAAATATTATGGTTAATAGGTCTTATTTTACATGCAATACATATAATCATATTTACATATAGAAATGTAATTAAAGGTGTAAATAAAGATACATTTGTTCCAAGTTGGTTTGTAACTTATAATGGTATAATGGTTTCAACAGTTGTAGGTTCTGTTATGAAAGAACCTTTGATAAGCAAGATAGTATTATATTATGGTATATTAGTATTATTATTAATATTACCATTCATGATTATAAGATTAAGAAGCTTACCTTTAAAAGAAGCATTTTTCCATACACAAGCAATTCTATTAGCTCCATCAAGTCTTTGTGTAGTTAGTTATATAAATGTTGTTAAAGAACCTAATAAAATTGTATTATATTTATTATATATTTTAGTAGTCATTACACTTTTATTTGTAGTGTACAAGCTACCGAAATTTTTCTCTTACAAATTTACTCCAGCTTTTGCAGGATTAACATTCCCAATGGCTATAGGTACTTTAGCTTCAATTAAAATGTCAGGCTTTTTAATTAATGAAGGATATGAAGTATTGGGAAATATTACAAAGCAAATCTCAGGAATACAAATATATATTACAACTGCTATAATAAGTTTTGTTTTATTTAATTTTTTCACTATGTTTATGAAAAGCTTTAAAGAAAATTAAAATATGTTTAATTTAAAAGAAATTGTATTATAATAACGATACAGTTTCTTTTTTTATAATTCAAAAAAAGTATTCACAAATTAATTAAAATGGAGTATTATATAATTATAATAATAAACATATCGGAGTAGTAGGAAATGGAGGAGAAGTTAAAATGAAAATAGCAAAAAGTTTAGTTGAATTAATAGGAAATACACCTTTACTAGAATTATCTAATTATAATAAAGAAAAGAAAATTTTAGCTACCATTATAGGTAAATTAGAATATTTCAATCCAGGTGGAAGTGTAAAAGATAGAGTTGGATACGGAATGATAGATGATGCAGAGAAAAATGGAATTTTAAATAAAGATTCAGTAATTATAGAACCTACAAGTGGCAATACTGGTATTGCATTAGCATTTGTATCTGCAGCAAAAGGGTATAGATTAATATTAACTATGCCAGAAACTATGAGTTTAGAAAGAAGAAATCTTTTAAAGGCGTTAGGAGCTGAATTAGTTCTTACTCCTGGGACAGAAGGAATGAAGGGAGCTATTGCTAAAGCTAATGAACTTAAAGATACAATAGAAAATGCGGTTATTTTGCAACAATTTGATAATCCAGCTAACCCGGAAATTCATAGAAAAACTACAGCTGAAGAAATATTAAGAGATACAGATGGAAAGATAGATATTTTTGTAGCTGGAGTTGGTACAGGTGGTACAATAACTGGAGTAGGAGAAGTTTTAAAAGCTAAAAATCCTAATGTTAAAATAGTAGCTGTTGAGCCAATAAATTCTCAAGTTATCGCCGGTGGAAAGCCAGGGCCTCATAAAATACAAGGTATAGGAGCTGGATTTATACCAAAAAATCTAAATGTTTCCGTAATAGATGAAATTATTGCAGTAGAAAATGAAGATGCATTTAAAGCATCTAAAGATCTTGCAAGAACAGAAGGACTATTAGTTGGAATATCAGCAGGAGCAGCTATAGTAGCAGCCACAGAGCTTGCAAACAGAGAAGAAAATAAGGGGAAAAATATTGTTGTCCTATTACCAGATACAGGAGAAAGATATTTATCAACTGATTTATATAAATAATTCTAACAAAGTCATTGCTATTTATAGTAGTGGCTTTTATATATTAAATATATGAGTTATAATAGAAGTTATATGATTAAATAAAAGACATAATAATAGAGTATTTAAATAAAGATATTATTTAATAACTTATAAAAAATTAAAGTTAATCTTTCAATTTTACTATTTGTATTGAACAAATTTATTAACTATTTATTTTATATTATATTTGTTTAGGAAGATATTAATTGAAATATATAAAATAATAAGAAAAAGGTGATTATGTGAAGATTTCAACTAAAGGAAGATATGGTTTACGAGCATTAATTGATCTAGCTATAAATATGGATTGTGAAAATGTGAGTATAAAGACAATATCTGAAAGACAAAATATTTCAGAACGATATTTGGAACAAATATTTTCTTTGCTAAGAAAGGGCGGTATTATAGTTGGTCGAAAAGGAGCTCAAGGGGGATATACAATAGGAAAAAATCCAAGTGAATTAACAATTAGTGAAATTTTAAAAGTTCTAGAAGGTGAAAATATATTCATAGATATAAATGAAGAAGAAGAAAATGAGGTAGAAGATTTTATAAATAAAAATTTATGGAAAGAGATAAATTGTTTAATAAGCAAATATTTTTCTTCTATAACATTAGAAGATTTAGTAAATGATTATAAGAAATCAAAAGATACAATTATATATTATATTTAAAAAGAAGTGGCAAAGCCACTTCTTTTTAAAAGCATTTAGAATCTAATTCATTTGAAATTGCTATATTATAAATATATGAATTACAAATCTCAATGATAAATTCATCTTTTTCATCTTCTGTAAGAGTAAGTGTATTTAACATATTATGATAATTCATTATATAAGATTTCATATCTCCAAGATTTTTATAAGAGTAGTAGTTTAGGCAATTGTTATTTATATTATAATGGTCTTTTAGCAAACTATAAAACATTCTACCACCAAATAAATCTGCTAAAAATCTTGTATATGCATGAGCAATGATTAATTTTGGATTCTTTTCGCAAACATTATTAATTCTATTTACATATGCTATGGTAGATGAAAGCGGGGTGAATGAGTTAATAGATAAAATATTTTTTAAATCTTCTTTAATTAATTCAGATCTGTATAATTCTGTTGTCACAAATGGGGTAATTGTTTCTATATTCTTTAAATTGTCCAAATTATTTTCAATAGCTTTATATACATAATATAAGTTATAGATATATTCGGCATAACTTTCAACGGTAGCATTTTTATCAAGAAGTCTTCTTGTGAAACCAGTATTTTCTGCTGCTTTGTGTAATATATTACTTCTATTTTTAATTTCTATCATTAAATTATTCATTTTATTCACTCCTTAAAAAGTACAATTAAATAAAGATTATTAACTAAATCTTTATATTAATAATACTTTTTAATATTTAAAATATCAAATTCTATAATGATTCAAAATCTTTTAGATTTTGCCTTAAAAAGTCAATTTGATAGATTATCATAACATATCTTGAACGTTGTTCATAATAGTTTGAATATGAACAGAGTTCATGCTAGGGATGGAAATTTGAAAAACAGTATTTCTAATTAATAAGTAAGTTAATTGTGAAAGAAAAATTTTTAAAAGTACTAAAAATATATTTATATGATAAAACATTTGTACATAGTTTAAATTATAAAAAATAATATATACAATAAATGCTATTTTATTTAAAGATAATTAGAAAATTTTATAATATTAATAATTTAAATATATATTGAAAGTTTAGTAGGTGTTGTAAGGAAATGGCTAGAATGCTATAATGTAATTGATTTCAAAGAAGGGTGGATGGTGATTCTTATGATTAAAAAGAATTCAAAAACTTTATCAAAATTTATAACTATTTTTATTATTAGTTTGATAGTTTCTTTTAGCTTAGGAGAAATTATTTCTAACTTTAAGGGGTACAATTTTAGAGATGTACTTTTTGTTGAAGGCATAATAATATTAATGATGGGGATATTTTCTGCAGTAGGAGGAAATCCTATGAGCTTATCGCTTCAAGATTTTGGTCGAATTAATCCACAGTGGCTAGCTAATATAAGCTTAGAAACAAATGAAATCGATAGAAGAAGAATAATCGATTCTTGTAAAGTTAATATAAATATCGATATTACAACTGTATCTTTAGTAATTGGAGGATTAATATCTTCATTAATAAGCTCCATTTTGTAGAAACGTATAAAGTTTGGGTAAATATTCTGGTTTTAGAATATTTACCCTTTTTTCATAATAATTTAAGAATGAGAAATAATATATAATTATAAAACGGTGATAGATTTGAAATTAGAAAAAATTTTATTAATAATGCTTCCTATAGGTCTTTTTATTATATTAATATTATGTAGGGAAAATATAAGAAGCTATTTTAAGATAAGTTATAGATATTTTTATAATATAGATATTAGTTATAATGATCTTAACTTATTAGAAAAAGATTTAAATATTATATATATAGATTATAAGTGGAAAGAAAGCTTAGAATTAACTAATAAGCCAAATAAGATAATATATCATCACTCTGCAAGAAGTAAATGGAGTCCTGAAGAGATAAATGAATATCATAAATCTAAAGGTTGGAAAGGAATTGGATACAACTATTATATAAGAAAAGATGGCAGTATATATTCTGGAAGACCAGAAAATGCAGAAGGTGCTCATACAAAAGGCGAAAATAATAGTTCAATCGGAATTTGTTTGGAAGGAAATTTTGAAGAAGAATATCCAACAGGAGAACAATTAGAAAGCTTATATAATCTATCATTATATATATCATTAAAATATGATATATATAAAATAATAGGACATAGAGATGTTTATAGTACACTTTGTCCAGGAAAAAATTTTCCTCTCGAAGATACTAGGGATAAAGTAATAAATTTAATTAAAAATTATAATAAAAAGGAGTAACTAATACTCCTTTTTATTATGCAGATTTTTTATATTCTTCTAATGCTTTAGATAATTGATCAGGACAAGATGTACCTCTACCTTTACAATCGATTCCCTTTAATTTTTCAATAGCTTCATCGATTTTCATGCCTCTTACTAAAACTGATATCCCCATAAGGTTTCCAGAACATCCTCTAACAAATTCAACATTTTTAATAATATTATCTTCTACATCTAAATGTATTTCTGTAGAACAAACCCCATTAGTTTTATAAACGAACATTTTATATACCTCCTAAATATTGTACAAGTAGTATTATATATCTATATCAAGTAGAAATGAAGAGAAAATGTGGAAATTTGAAATAAAAGATAAAAAGTTGTTACGTTTAACTAAATAAATCATATACTGTAAGTGTACATAGTATTTATAGAAATTAGATATCTATTAATCTTTATTCAATTTCTAGAAAGGAAGGTGTGATATGAGCTCTTTAATTGTATGTAATACAGGTAGTGATTCTATAAGCAAAGTATCTATAGATGAAGATTTTGGTGAAGAAGAATTAGCAACTAAAGAAATATTATTAAAAAATGAAGACAAGCCTTTAGGTCCTAGTAGTATTTGTTTAGCCAACAATATAGCTTATACTGCAAATAGTTATAGTAACTCAATATCTATAATAAATATGGATACACTTAAAGAGGAAAATAGTATTTATGTAGGAGCTCATCCAAATGACTTGGCTATAGATAAAAACTATTTATATATTGCATGTTCTGAATCTAATTCAGTTGTTATTTATGATATAAAGGAAAAAAAGATAGTACTGGATATAACTGTTAATAGTTGGCCTCACAATATAGAATTATGTAAAAGTCTTAATTTGTTATTTATCTCAAATTTTCAAAGTAATAATGTGTCTATTATAGATATTACTACAAATAAAGTAATAAATGAGTTAACTACATTAGAATATCCAACCAAAATTAAAGTTTCTAATGATAAAAAATTATTATATGTATGTGAAAGTTATATGGGTGACGATAAAAATGGATATATAGAGGTGTTTGATATAAAGACATTTGAATCTATAAATAGAATAAAGGTTGGAAAATCACCTGTAGATATCTTGGAAGATGAAGGAAGTATTTATATTTGTAATTTTGGAGATGGAACTCTTACTATAATAGACCGTAGCAATTATAAGAAATTTAGAAAAATGAGTTTGGGTGGCATGCCTAAATCAATAATAAAATTAGGGGAAATAGCTTTTGTATCAGATTATTTAAATGGCAGAATTATATGCATTAATTTAAATATAAATAAAACAAAAGTCATAACAGTAGGTAAGGAGCCTAATGCTATGACTTTATATTAATCATCGTCACTAAATAAAGAGTTCATTATTTTAGTATAAATCTCAGAAGGGTTACTTTTCCATCTATTACATAAGGATAGAGCTTGTTTTTTAGATGGAACAGATACTTTTAGAGAAATTAAAAGATTTTCATTTTCTAATGCTTGTAAATCTACTATAAAAGTATCATCTTTTCCTAATGTATAATCACTATTAATAGTTAACTCCTTTTTTATAGAGTCAATCATTGCAAGAAGATAGTCATCGATTATCTTCTTTTTCATTGCAGAAATTCTATCAGAAAAGAAAGAAAGAACATTTGATCCTTTTTCTGTTATATAAATTAAATTTTTATCATTTACAACGTCATACCTTAAAAATTCTGATGAAACAAGTTCACTAATATATTGCTGAAGAGTAAAATAATTTATAAAGTTATTTTCTAATATAATTTCAGTAAGTTGGGTATTGGTAACGGGGGATTTTAAAGATTCCATTACATATAAAACTAATAATTTGTTTTCTGCTAATTCTGCTGAGTTTTCGTACATATTAAACCTCCATTTTAGAAAGTATAAATTAATTATATCATAAATTTTACTAAGTTGTTATTATAGTCATTAATATTATTTTTTAGAATATAAATAAATAATAGCAATTTTAGGAGTTTTTTGTGAAAAGGAGATATAGAGTAGTAATAAGTTTACTATTATTAGCATGTACTATGGTTTTCTCTATTCCATTTAAAGATGGATTCAAAGAGGTTTCCGTAGAAGTATCTAATGATAAGCCAATTTATAGAGTTAATAAAGATGAAAAAGTTATAGCATTAACTTTTGATATAAATTGGGCTGAAAAAGATGAAATTTATAACATATTAGAGGTACTAGATAAATATAATGTAAAGGCAACCTTTTTTATAATGGGAGGCTGGGTAAATTATAGTGAAGAAAATAGAGAAAAGCTTGTGAAGATAAAGGAGGGAGGTCATGAGATAGGAAACCATAGTTACATTCATCCAATGTTTACAAAAATAGATGAAACAAGGATGAAAGAAGAACTAGATAAAACAGATAAGATAATAGAAGAAACAGTAGGGATTAAGCCTAGCTTGTTTAGATTTCCAAGTGGAGACTATAATAAAAAATCTTTGGATTTTGTAAGTGGTCAAGGATATAAATGTATTCAATGGGATGTTGATTCAGTTGATTGGAAGCAAGTTGGTGCAGATGAAGAGTATAATAGGGTTATGAAGAGAGTAACTTCAGGATCTATTTTACTTTTTCATAATAATGCAAAGTATACACCGGGAAATCTAGATAGAATAATAAAAAAACTTAGTGAAGATGGATATAGCTTTACTCAAGTTGGTCAAATGATATATGAAGATAATTATTATATTGATGATAAAGGTGAACAAATAAAAAAATAAATGAAAAAATATTGAAAAATGATGATATAATGTATTATAATGGAAATGTATCCGGTGGGGTTAAAAAGTATAACTAATTAAAATTATTACTAAGGGAGAGAGGGGTTAGAGATGGACAACTTGATGTTAAATAACAAGATTTATTTAGAGGGACAAGTAATATCAGAACTAGAATTTAGCCATGAAATGTATGGGGAAGGGTTTTATACATTTTCAATGGAGGTTATGAGACTTAGTGATTCAGTTGATGTTTTAAACATAACAGTATCAGAAAGATTAATAGCTAATATGGATTTATCTATTGGTAAGGAAATAATAGTAGATGGACAATTAAGATCTTATAATAAGTTTGTTGATGGGTCAAATAAACTTATATTAACTGTATTTGCTAGAAATATAGAACCTTGTATTGAAAGAAGTAAAAATCCAAATGAAATTTTCTTAGATGGATATATATGTAAGGAGCCTGTTTATAGGACAACTCCATTTGGAAGAGAAATTGCTGATGTTTTATTAGCTGTAAATAGAGCATATAATAAATCAGATTATATTCCTACAATTGCTTGGGGAAGAAATTCAAGATTCTGCCAAACTCTAGAAGTTGGAGATAATATTAGAGTTTGGGGAAGATTACAAAGTAGAGAATATCAAAAGAAGGTAAATGATACTGAGGTAATTAAAAAAATTGCTTATGAAGTATCTGTGTCAAAAATGGAAAAGGTTCAAAATGATCATTTAGAATCAGAACATGAAGGAAATGAACAAGAAGTCATGTAATATGAAATAAAGGTGAAAAGCTATGCTTTTCACCTTTTATTATGTAGGAGCTATTTTCTAAGATCCTCTAAAAGTTTTGTCTTATCTTTTGTTTGCTCATCTACTATTTTAATAATCTTAGCTGGGCTACCGGCAACTACAACACCGGAAGGAACATCTTTAACTACTACTGATCCAGCTGCAACGACAGATCCACTACCAATTTTTACTCCCTCTAGAATAACAGAGTTAGCACCTATTAAAACATCGTCTCCAATTTCACAAGGAGATTTACTTGGAGGTTCTAGAACTCCTGCAACTACGGCTCCAGCTCCTAAATGTACTCTTTTACCAAGTTTTCCTCTAGCGCCAACCACTGCATTCATATCTACCATGGTACCTTCTCCTATTTCAGCGCCTATATTAATTACTGCACCCATCATAATAACAGCATTTTTGCCAATTTTCACCCTATCTCTTATTATTGCACCAGGTTCTATTCTTGCATCTATATCTAAAATGTTTAGCATAGGAATAGCTGAATTTCTTCTATCATTTTCAAACCTATAGTGGTTAATAAGATGTTTATTTTCTTTTATAAATTCATTAATTATATTAGACTCGCCAAAAAGTATATAAAAGTTATTATTACCATACCATTCAAGATCTTTTAAATCTGAGTTGCTTAGATCTCCATTAATATAAGCTTTTACTGGTGTTGTTTTTTGTGTATCCCTTATGAATTTTGCAATTTCATAAGGATCTGTTAACTCATTATAGTTCATATTATACCCTCCTATACTATAAGGTTAGAATGAAGAAATTATATCAATATATTCAATGTATATCAATAGGAAAGAAGTAAAAATATGTTAAAATATATTTGATTTACAATAGAGTTGTACATAATGTACAATTTATAAAAAGGAGTTGATAATATTGAAATTAGATAAAGGACTAGTTCAAGTTTATACTGGAGATGGAAAAGGAAAAACTACTGCAGCCATAGGTCAAGGTATGAGGGCATATGGAAATGGGTTAAAAATATATATGCTTCAATTTCTAAAAGGTGGACCAACTGGTGAACTAAAAACAATTGATGAGCTTGGAGAGAACTTTAAGTTGTTTAGATTCGAAAAACCAAGGGATTTTGTTTGGAATTTAAATGAAGCTGAGAAAGAAGAATTGAAGCTTGAAATTAGAGAAGGTTATAAATTTATTTTGGATACTATAAAAGAAAATAAATGTGATGTTTTAATAATAGATGAGATAATGGGAGTTTTGCATAATAAGTTCTTAACAGTGGAGGAAGTAATATATATTATTGATAATAAACCAAAAACTATGGAGCTTATACTAACAGGAAGAGATATACCAGAAGAAATTTTAAAAAAGAGTGATTTAGTTACAGAAATGAAGTGCATTAAGCACTATTTTGAAGACGGAGTTGAGGCAAGAAAAGGAATAGAATATTAGTATAAAAATAAGAACATTTTCATAATGGATAATCGATAATGAATAATGGATAATTAAGGGGAAAATCCTAAGGATTTTAAAATAAAGGTGCAATGAACCAATTAAATCTAAGTTTTGATTTGCAAATCATCCTAAATTGACAATTGTCCATTGTCAATTGTCAATTGTCAATTGTCCATTGTCAATTGTCAAATAGGGGGCTATTAGAATGAATGAAAATTTGAATAATGTTGAAATATCAGGTATAAGAAGATTTTTTAATAAAGTAAAGGAAGTAGATGGGGCAATTTCATTAACCTTAGGGCAGCCAGATTTTAAAACTCCAAAGGAAATAAAAGATGGTATGATAAAAGCTATTAAAGAAGATAAAACGGTTTATACAGATAATTTTGGACTTTTAGAATTAAGAAAAGAAATTTCTACTTATTTAAATAGAAAAGGTATTAATTATTTAATGGAAGAAATATGTATTACGGTGGGTGGAAGTGAAGCTTTGTATTCATCAATTTCTTCATTAATAAATAAAAACGATAAAGTACTTATTCCTAATCCAAGTTATCCTGCTTATGAAAATATAGTCAATATTTTAGGTGGAGAAGTTATTAGTTACAATTTAAATGATGATTTTTCTATAAATTTCGATAATTTAAATGATTTATTAAAAAAGCAAAATATAAAATACATGGTATTATCATATCCATGTAATCCTACAGGTGCAGTTCTTAAGAAAAATGAGTATAACAAATTAATAGATTTAATAAAAAGATATAATATAACTGTTATTAGCGATGAAATATATGAAGCTTTTTGTTATGATGATTATTATAGTGTAGCAATGTGCAGTGAAATAAAAGAAAATATCATTTATATAGGAGGATTTTCAAAAATGTTCTCTGCAACTGGTATTAGAATAGGTTTTATTGCTGCAAGTGAGAAATATTTAAAAGAAATAGCAAAAGTTCATCAATACAATGTATCTTGTACTAACTCAATTGGACAGTATGGTGTTTTAGAAGGGTTAAAGCATGGTTTATACAATGTAGAAAAAATGAAAGAAGAATTTATAAAGAGAAAAACATATGTAGAAAATAGGTTAAATTCTATGGGGATAGAGTGCCTTTCGCCTAGTGGAGCGTTTTATATATTTCCATCTATAAAGCGATTTAATAGTAGTTCAGAAGAATTTTGTGAAAATTTATTAAAAAAAGAAAAAGTTGCATGTGTACCTGGAAGTGCTTTTGGTAGTAAGGGAGAAGGATATATTAGAATATCATATTGCTATTCTATTGAAGAACTAGAAATTGCATTAAACTCTTTAGAGAGGTATATTAAGAAACTTAATATAAGATAAGACTTTTTAAACTTATTCGAAATAAAAAGCTGATTACATAGTTAATCGGCTTTTTGTTTTGAATAAATATTCTTATTTTATTACATAATACTTCAATAAAATACATTTAATATTGTTCATGGATTACGAACATATTTCAATAAATGTCCGCAAAATAAAAAGAAAGAATAAATATAATATATCAAAAAAATAATAGATTAATAATAATTAGAAAAATGAAAGATTAATAATTATACTTGCAGAAAACTAGAAAAAAAGCAATTGTAAGCGTTTACTAGAAATGTGGATATTCTTTTATGAATTATAAAAAAAAATCCGATATTATTGATATATTATTAAAATAGTGGATAGAAATTTAAAATGTTAATTGACAAATTTTAATAATATAATATAATTATTAATATCTACAAAATGGAATGTGCGTAGAATCATGAATGGGGGTTGAAAACAAATGGTAAAGTATATAGGAAAGAGGCTTTTAACTAGTATAGTTACTGTTTGGGCAGTTGTAACTATAGTATTCTTTCTAGTAAGAATGATGCCAGGTGGTCCATTTGATGGAGAAAAAATAACACCGGATATGAAAGCCCAACTTAACGAAAAATATGGGTTGGACAAACCTGTTGGAGAACAATATACAATTTATATGAAGAATCTTTTAAAAGGTGACTTCGGTAAATCAATGAAGTATAAAGGAAGAGAAGTTTTAACAACGATAAAGAAGAGTTTTCCAAACTCAGCGAAAGTTGGTATGGCATCAATAGCATTTTCTGTTGTAGTTGGAGTTTTACTTGGAATAGTAGCTGCTTTAAAAGCGGACAAGTGGCCAGATAGAGTTTGTATGGTACTAGCTACTTTAGGAATAACAATACCAAGTTTTGTTATGGGAACATTTTTAATTTATATATTTACAGTCACATTTAAATTATTACCGGCGACTGGATTAAGTAAACCAAGTAATTATATTATGCCAGTTATAGCTCTTTCAGGAAGCTCAATGGCATTTATAACAAGATTAACAAGAAGTAAATTAATAGAAGTATTAAAGTCAGATTATATAAGAACTGCAAAGGCTAAAGGGCTAAGTGGAAAAACAATTATATTTAAACATGCATTAAGAAATTCATTAATACCTGTTGTTACATATTTAGGACCATTAGTAGCAGGAGTATTAACAGGATCATTTGTAGTTGAAAAAATATTTGCAATACCTGGACTTGGAAATGAGTTTACATTATCTATAACTAATAGAGATTATACTTCATTACTAGGAGTTACTGCATTCTATTGTACATTAATAGTAATATGTAACTTATTAGTGGATATTTTATATGTATTAATAGATCCAAGAATTAAGCTTGAAGGATAAGAGGGGGTAAAGACATGGAAGATTTAAAAATGGATATAAACATAGATAAAGAATTATTTACTCCTTTAAGTGAAGAGGAAAAGAATTTTGAACAAATAGTTAGACCAAGTGTTGGATATTGGGCAGATGCTTGGAGAAGACTAAAATGTAACAAAGTGGCATTATTTTCATTAATTATTATTGTGCTTGTAGTGTTGTTTGCATTTTTAGGACCAGTGATAATGGAAAAAGTAATGGGATATACTTATTATGATACAAATTTAAGTGCAACCGATTTAAGACCAAGTGCACAGCACTGGTTTGGGACAGATAACCTAGGTAGAGACTTATTTGTAAGAGTTATGTATGGATCTAGATACTCTCTTATAATTGCAATTTCCGCAGCAGCTATAAACTTAGTTATAGGTGTATTATACGGAGGGGTAGCAGGTTTCTTCGGTGGGAAAATAGATAATATAATGATGAGAATAGTAGATGTATTATATTCTATTCCTACACAAATATATGTAATAATTTTAATGGCAACATTTAAAAAGGAAGGATCAACAGGATTAACTACTATTATATTAGCTATGGCAATTTCTTATTGGGTTGGTATGGCAAGAATAGTAAGAGGAGATATCCTTTCATTAAAACAACAAGAATTTGTTCTTGCAGCAAAAGCACTTGGAGCTTCAAAAACAAGAATTTTATTTAGACACTTAATTCCTAACTGTTTAGGATCTATATTAGTAACATTAACGTTATTCGTACCACAAGCAATCTTTACAGAAGCGTTCTTAAGCTTTATAGGACTAGGTATAAATGCACCACTTGCATCTTTAGGTACTTTAGCAAATGATGCTAGTGGACTATTGAGTACTGCTGCATATCAATTATTATTCCCAGCAGGAGCAATTTGTATAATTATTTTAGCATTTAACTTGTTTGGTGACGGATTAACAGAAGCTTTAGATCCAAAGAATAAGAGATAGGAGGAATTACAGATGAGTAGATTATTAGAAGTTAAAAATTTAAAGACCTCCTTTAGAACACATATAGGTGATGTACAAGCGGTAAGAGGAGTATCATTGCACTTAGATAAAGGAGAAGCATTAGGAATAGTTGGTGAATCAGGTTGCGGTAAATCAGTAACTATGATGTCTTTAATGAGATTATTAGCTGATAATGCAATTATTGAATCAGATAACATTATGTTTAATGGTCAAGACATAACTAATCCTACAGAAAAAGAAATGCAAAAAATAAGAGGAAATGAAATGGCAATGATCTTCCAAGATCCTATGACTTCATTAAATCCATTATTTACAGTAGGAGAACAATTAACTGAGCATTTAATTAAACATAAAAAAGTTTCTAAAAAAGAAGCAATTGATTTAGCAATAAAGATGCTTGATATGGTAGGAATTCCAAGTCCTGAAAAGAGACTTAAACAATATCCACATGAATTCTCAGGTGGTATGAGACAAAGAGTTATGATAGCTATGAGTCTTATTTGTGAACCTAAACTTATAATAGCTGATGAACCAACAACGGCTTTAGACGTAACAATTCAAGCACAAATATTAGATTTAATGAAAGATTTAAAAGAAAAAGTTAATAGTTCAATTATATTAATTACACACGATCTAGGGGTAGTTGCGGACCTTTGTACAAGAATAAATGTTATGTATGGTGGAATAGTAGTAGAAGAAGGATCAGATGAAGATATATTCTATAATGCAAAACATCCATATACTTGGGGATTATTAAATAGTGTTCCTAATCCAAAGAGTGAGATTAAGGAAAAATTAACTCCAATAGAAGGACAACCACCGGATCTTTTAAAACCACCAGTAGGATGTCCATTTGCGGCAAGATGCAAATATACAATGAAAGTTTGTATAGAAAAGCAACCACCGTTATTTGAAATATCAGAAGGACATAGAGCAGCATGTTGGTTATGCCATGAAAATGCACCAAAGGTTGAATCACCAATAAGGAGGGAAGAATAATGGAAAAGAAAAATGATGTTATTTTAGAGGTTAAAAACCTTTGTAAATACTTCCCTGTAAATAAAGGAATGTTTGCTAAAAAGAGCTTTGTTAAAGCTGTTGATAATGTTTCTTTTAGTATAAAAAGAGGAGAAACATTAGGACTAGTTGGTGAATCAGGTTGTGGTAAAACTACAACTGGAAGAACTATATTGAAGCTGTATGAGCCAACTTCTGGGCAAATAATATTTAATGGTGAAGATATAACTAATTTTAATGAAAAGAAAATGGTTTCTTTAAGAAAGAATATGCAAATGATATTCCAAGATCCATATGCTTCATTAAATCCAAGAATGACTGTAGGTGATATCATAGGAGAAGCTATAGATATTCATGGATTATATAAAGGTGAAGATAGAACTAATAGAATAAGATATCTTTTAGATAGAGTTGGATTAAATGGAAGCCATATAAATAGATATGCTCATGAATTTTCAGGTGGGCAAAGACAAAGAATAGGGATTGCAAGAGCACTTGCAGTACAACCAGATTTTATAGTATGTGATGAGCCTATATCAGCACTTGACGTATCAATTCAAGCTCAAGTTATAAATATGTTAGAAGAACTTCAAGAAGAATTTGGATTAACATATTTATTTATAGCACATGACTTATCAATGGTTAAGCATATATCAACACATATTGGAGTTATGTATTTAGGACAAATGGTTGAAAAGGGTCCTGCTGATGATGTTTATTTAAAACCTAAACATCCTTATACACAAGCATTACTTTCAGCAGTACCAATTGCTGATCCTAAGGTAGCTAAAAGTAATAAAAGAATAGTTCTAGAAGGTGATATTCCATCACCAATAGATCCAGAACCAGGATGTAGATTTAAAGGAAGATGTAAATATGCTAAACCAATTTGTGGTGAAGTTGATCCAGAACTTAAGGAAGTTGAACCAGGTCACTTTGTAGCATGTCATTTGTTCAATGAGTAGATATCTATTGCATATAAGCAATTAGTATAAATTTCATATATTAAGGGGGAAAAACAATGAAAAGCAATAAGCTTAGAAAAATTTGTGCAGTTGCACTAACACTTACGCTTGGAATGTCTGTTTTTGCAGGTTGTGGAAATAGTGATTCAGCAGATGGTGGAAGAAAGTTGATTTATAATTTAGGAGAAGATCCAGAAACAATCGATCCTACATTAAATACTTCATCAGGAGCAGGATCAGTTATTGAAAATGCTTTTGAGGGATTAATGAGACTTGATGAAAATGAAAAGGCTAAGCCAGGCGCAGCTGAAAAGATGGAAGTATCTGATGATCAATTAGTGTACACATTTACTTTAAGAGAAGATGCTAAGTGGTCAGATGGAGAGCCAGTTACAGCTAAAGATTTTGAATATTCATGGATTAGAGCTCTAACTAAGGAAACAGCATCAGAATATGCTTACCAATTATTCTATATAAAGAATGCAGAAAATTTCTATGAAGGAAAAGCTACTAGAGAAGATGTAGGTATTGAAGTTGTAGATGATCATACATTAAAAGTTACTTTAGAAGCACCTACAGCATACTTTGCAGAACTTACTGCATTTACAACATACTTCCCATTAAGAGAAGATATCGTTTCTGCTAATCCAGAAGGATGGGCTACTGAACCAGAAACTTACGTATCAAATGGACCTTTCAAACTAGTACAATGGGATATGAAAGATCAATTAGTATTTGAAAAGAATGAAAATTATTGGAATAAAGATGAGATAAAGCTTCCAGGAGTAGTATTTAAGCTAGTTACTGATCAAAATACTGCATATGCTTCATTAAAAGCTGGAGATTTCGATATGGTTGATACAGTTCCACCAGCAGAAATTCAAAATGGTAAAAATGAAGGTTTAGTTACAATTTATCCAAATCTTGCAACATACATGTTAGTATTAAATGTTGGTAAACAAGATACATTATCAGAAGATGCTAAAAAAGCATTAAGTAATGCAAAAGTTAGAAAGGCATTAAGTATTGCAATTGATAGAAAAGGTATTGTTGAAAATGTTACTAAAGCAGAACAAGTCCCAGCATATAGCTTTGTTCCAAAAGGAATTTTAAATGAAAAGGGCGAAGAATTTGCAAACAAAGAGTACTATGATGCAAATGTAGCTAATATCGAAGAAGCTAAGAAGTTATTAGCAGAAGCAGGATACCCAAATGGAGAAGGTCTTCCAACATTAGAATTTATGTATAACACTGAAGGAGACCACAGTTTAATAGCTCAAGCGGTTCAACAAGACTGGGCTAAGATTGGTGTAAAAGTTGAGTTAGCTAACCAAGAATGGAAAGTATTCTTAAATTCAAGACAACAAGGACAATACCAAATTGCTAGACATGGTTGGTCTGGAGATTATGTTGATCCAATGACATTCTTAGATTTATGGGTAACTGGCGGAGGAAATAACGATGCTGGATATTCAAACCCAGAATATGATAAGATAGTTGCACAAGCTAAGGTAGAAGATGATCAAGATAAGAGATGGGAATTAATGAGACAAGCAGAAGATATTATTATGGAAGATATGCCTATCATCCCATTATATTACTATACTAAAGTAAAAGGATTTAAGCCAGAAGTTAAGGGCGTTAGAGTTTCAACTTTAGGACACGTATTCTTTGATAAAGCATACATCGAAGGCGAAGAATAATTTTAATAAAAAGAAGAGTCATATGACTCTTCTTTTTTTAATTACCTGCTCTATTAAAATGTTGACTTGAAACTCCTTCTTGTTTGATAGATTTATGTTTTGCATTAGGATTATGATTATGTCCTTCTTCAGTTAAAGGAGTTTGATAATTACATTTTTCCATTCTAGCTTTTTTATTATCGGGTTGACTATCTTTAGTCATAATATAACCTCCTTATAATTATTGATATTATAGTTTTTCACTATAATAAATTTTTAAACTGGAAAAAGATTCTTAAGTTAAAAGGGGCTGTCGCATAAAGTAATACAATGTAAAGTTTTAAATTTAAAATTAAAGTAGTATTTCATACTAAAATACTTAAATTTATATTATTTAAAAATTACTTTCAATAGTTTTCACATTAATTCTACATTCTAACTTTTACATTTTAATTATGAAACAGCCCCTGTATACTTTTATTTAAATTCCTAATACATCATCCATATTATATAGTTTAGGAGTATTAACATTACTCATAAACTCACATGCTTTTAATGCACCAACTGCAAAAACTTCCCTTGATATTGCCTTATGAGATAATTCGATTATTTCTCCAGAACCTGCAAATATAACGTCATGATCTCCAACTATTGAACCACCTCTAATTGCATGAATTCCAATTTCATTTTTTTCTCTTTTACTTTTTCCACTTCTGCCATATACATAATTTGAGTTTATTTGAATAGAATTACTTATTGTATCTGCAAGTAGAAGGGCAGTTCCACTTGGTGAATCTACCTTTTGATTATGATGTTTTTCTATTATTTCAATATCATAATTTTCATATAGTATAGGAGCGACTTTCCTTAGCAATGAATTTAATAAATTCACTCCTAATGACATGTTAGCTGATCTAAATAAAGGTATAACTTTACTTTTTTCTGAAATAAGTAGTAATTCTTCATCTGTATATCCTGTAGAACATAATATAGCAGGTTTATTATTTTTCAATGATAATTTTAAAATATCAGCAAGTGCTTCTGGTCTAGAAAAGTCCAATAAAACATCGTAATCTATATCAACATCATTAGTACTAGTATATATCTTAAAACTTAATTGATTATTTGGATATTTATCAATTCCTGCCACTATATCTATATTAGGAAAGTTTTTAGCTGCTTCTATAATTACTTTCCCCATTTTTCCACAACAACCATTTAGTAAAATTTTTATCATAATAGACTCCTTAAATTAAATTATATTCTTTTAAAGAATGTTTTAGTATATCTAGATTTTTATCATCCATATCGCATAATGGCAATCTAAATGTACCAACATCTTTTCCCATTAAATTTAATGCTGTTTTTACAGGGATTGGATTAGTTTCTATAAATAATTTATTTGCTATATCTAAAGTATCTAATTGAATTTGTAGAGCTTTTTTAGTGTTACCAGACAAAAATGTTGTAGCCATATCATGAACTTCTTTAGGCATTATATTGGCTAAGACAGAAATAACTCCTAAACCGCCAAGAGCCATAATAGGAACTGCTTGGTCATCATTGCCAGAGTATATATCTATACTATCTTTGCATAAAGCCTTCATTTGAGCAACTTGACTTATATTGCCACTAGCTTCTTTTATGGCAACAACATTTTTAAGTTTAGATAATTCTAATAGTTGAATAGGGGTAATATTTACTCCAGTTCTACTTGGAACATTATATAATATTATAGGGGTATCTACAGCATTATTTATCGCTTCAAAATGTTTAAGAAGTCCTTTATTGTTTGTTTTATTGTAATAAGGTGTTATAACTAAAAGTGCATCTACGCCTACACTTTGAGCATACTCACTCATTTCAACAGAGGCACTAGTGTTATTAGTACCTGTTCCGGCTATTACAGGTATTCTTTTATTTACTACATCAACTGTGAATTTTATAGCCTTTTTTCTCTCTTCATTACTCATTGTACTAGCTTCGCCAGTTGTACCACAAATTACAATAGCATCTGTTCCTTCTTCTATATGCCATTCTATTAATTCTTTAAGTTTGTCAAAGTTTACACCTGATTCTTTAAATGGCGTAATTATAGCAACAGCAGAACCTTTAAAAATTGACATTATATATCACTCCTTATTAATAATTCAGCTATTTGAACTGCATTTAAAGCAGCTCCTTTCCTAATATTATCAGCAACTACCCATAGATTTAATCCGTTATCTATACTAAAATCTCTTCTTATACGACCAATGAAAACATCATCTTTTCCAGATACCATTAAAGCAGTTGGATATTTGAGTTCGTTTATATTATCATAAACAGTAAGCCCTTTAGTGCTGTTAAACAGTTTAATTACATCATTTAACTCATAAGACTTTTCTAGTTCAACATTTATACTTTCACTATGGCTATTAAGAACAGGTACTCTGACAGCTGTAGCTGTAATTTTTAAATTACTATTATGAAGTATTTTTTTTGTTTCCTCAATCATTTTTATTTCTTCCTTCGTATATCCATTATCTAGGAAAACGTCTATATGAGGTAAGCAATTTCCTGATATTGGATAAGGGAATTTTTTAGGTGCAATACCTTTAATTCCATCTTCTAAGTCAGCTATACCTTGCATACCAGCGCCTGAAACTGCTTGGTATGTAGAATATACAATTCTTTTAATACCGTAATTATCCAATAGAACTTTTAAAGGCACCATAGCTTGTATAGTAGAACAATTAGGATTTGCTATAATACCATTGTGCCAAGTTATATCTTCAGGATTAACTTCAGGAACTACTAAAGGAACATTTTTATCCATTCTAAATGCACTAGAATTATCAATTACGATAGCACCATAAGATGCAAAAATTGGTGAAAATTTTAAACTTACATCTCCACCTGCTGAAAATAAAGCAAAATCTATTTTTTTATTTTTAATATTTTCCTCCAAAGTTTCTTCTACTATTATCTCGTTTTCTTTAAATCTTAGTTTAGTGCCTTCTGATCTTTTCGAAGCAAAAAGATATAGATTTTTTATTGGAAAGTTCCTTTCTTCTAAAATTTCTAAAAACTTTCTACCTACATTACCAGTAGCCCCAACTATTGCAACATTGTACATAAGTTTGTCCCCCTTTTTACTAATCTAGATATATATGTTCCAATAATATACATAATTCGAATTAATAGTATATAAATGATTGATACATTTGTTTTTAATAACATATCAAAATTGAAAACATATATTGTTCTATTTTTATATAAGTTACTAAGATGTAAATAGTTATTTATAACTATCTAAATGTTAATGTTTATAGTACTTTTATAAAAATATACTTACTAATACTATAGTTAAATATTTCTATAAATTCAATACTTTATTATAATATATAGAATTTTGAAGTGTATAGTGAATAATTAATTTTAATAGTATATTAGAAAAACTTTTGGAAAAAATATAAATATTATATTTATAGGGGGTATTAAAATGAGTAAAACACCATTAAAAAAAATAATAAAATCAAAAATAAAATCAAATAAAGAATTATCAGAAGCAGAAGTTTTAAGAGAAAAAATAAAGTATGAAATAGCTGATGAATTAGGTTTAAAGGATAAAGTAGATCAATATGGATGGGGAGGTTTAACAGCAGAGGAAACAGGCCGTATAGGAGGTATAATGACAAAAAGAAAGAGAATGTTAAAGATACCTACAAATGATGAAATACTAGGCAGAAAATAAAAATAATTCTAAACTATATGCAAATAACAACGTGAAAAATAAAGAATAAAATAAATGTTACTTTTATTTATGTGTTTTAACTTAAAATCAAATTTTATATAGAGAAAAAGTATATAATAAAAAGTACATAAAAATTTTTATTTTTTTGTATAGATTGACTAAAGGAAATTTTACATTTAATATAGTTTTAGAAAACTCTATAAAAAGGGGGAGGGAAATTTTTTTGACATATGGAGAGTTTGCTAAAATATATGATGAGCTAATAAATGAAGATATAAATTATGAAGAAATGTGCTTTAAGATTATTGAAATTTGTAAAGAAGAAAATATAGACTTCAATAATTATTTAGACATAGCATGTGGAACTGGAAATGTTACAGTGAAGTTAGCTAGAAATTTCAAAGAATCTTTTGCTGTAGATTTATCGGATGACATGCTTAGAGAAGCTTTTGATAAATTGAAAAAAGAAAAAATTAAATGTAAGTTAATTTGTCAAGATATGAGTGAACTAAGTCTAAATAGAAAATTTGATTTAATAACATCAGTTTTGGATTCGTCTAATTATATAATAGAAGAATCTAAATTTGTTGATTACTTAACAAGAGTAAAAGAGCATTTAAATGATAATGGTATCTTTATATTTGATATAAATTCATATTATAAGCTTTCAGAAATATTAGGTAATAATATATATACATATAGTGAAGATGAGGTATTTTATACTTGGGAAAATACCTTTGAAGATGATCTTTTGAGTATGTTTTTAACTTTTTTTGTTAAAAAAGGTGAATTGTACGAAAGATTCGAAGAAGAGCATTTAGAAAGAGCATACAAAGAAGATTTTATAGAAAATAAGCTTAAAGAATTAGATTTAAAAATAATAGGTAAATTTGATGGATATTCAAATAAAAAAGTAGAAAATCAAACAGAAAGAATAATGTACGTAGTTAAAAAATAATGGAGGAATATAAATGGATAAGATTATAAGAGCAACAGCAAAAGATGGAATGGTAAGAATTATTGCTGGAGAAACTACCGACTTAGTTAATACAGGAAGTAAAATACATGAATGTACACCAGTAGCAGCAGCTGCACTTGGTAGAATGCTTACTGCAGGAGCTCTAATGGGGACTACATTAAAATCAGAAAAGGAAGTAATGACTTTAAAAATAAATGGTGGTGGAGAAGCTAAAGGAATTACTGTAACAGCATATGAAGGAGGAAAGGTTAAAGGATTTATTGGGAATCCATATGGAAATCTTCCTTTAAACGCAAAAGGAAAATTAGATGTAGGTGGATATGTAGGTGTAAATGGTGAATTTACAGTTATTAAAGATTTAGGAATGAGAGATCCTTATGTAGGTCAAGTTCCTATATATACAGGAGAAATTGGTGAAGATTTAGCATATTACTTTACAGTTTCAGAACAAACACCATCTGCAGTAGCTTTAGGGGTTTTAGTAGATAGGGATTATTCAATAAAGGTTGCAGGAGGATTTATAATTCAAATGATGCCAAATGCTGACGATTTATTATCAGATTTAATAACATATAGATTAGAAGAAATTCCTTCAATAACTCAAATGTTACAAGAACATGGAAGTATAGATAAGGTATTAGAATATATTTTTGAAGGTATGGATTTAAAAATTTTAGAAGATGCGACACCTGAATATACTTGCAATTGTTCAAGAGAAAGAGTTGAAGCAGCTTTAATATCTATTGGAGAAAAAGAGCTTCAAGAAATATATGATGATGGAAAAGAAGAGGAAATTAAATGTAATTTCTGTAATACTGCATATAATTTTTCAAATAAAGAAATTGGTGAATTATTAGATAAGGCAAGAAAATAGAAAAACTAAAGGCTTAGATTAATCTAAGCCTTTTTAATTTGGAGGCGCCACCCAGATTTGAACTGGGGAATAAAGGTTTTGCAGACCTCTGCCTTACCACTTGGCTATAGCGCCGAGCTTTATAATTATATCTTATGTAATAACATTTATTTTGATACCAAATTAAAATAAAAAAATTAATTAGTACAAATAATAAACTAGGAGGTGAAAGTATGCAAGTGGAAATATTTGATGAAATAAATAAAATATTAATTGAAAGCGATAAACCATCTATAGAAATAGATAAACTAATGAAAAGTGAAGAATTTAAAAATAGTGACTTTAGTATAATATCTAAGCTTAAGGATATCCCTCAAGAAAAAAAGTTTCATCCTGAAGGAAATGTTTGGAACCATACTAAAATGGTAATAGATGTGGCGGCTAAGATAAAAGGGTTTTCTAGTGATAGTAGAAAATTCATGTGGGCTGCATTGTTGCATGATATTGGTAAAATACCTACAACTAAATTTATTAAAGAAAGATATAGATCTTATGAGCACGATATAGAAGGAGCAAAAATGGCATATGAACTTCTAGAAATGTATGAAGATATTAGATTCGTAGAAGATATAAGGGAAATTGTAAGATTTCATATGCATCACATTTATATATTGAAAAATTTACCTTTCTCAAATATTACTAAATTATTGGATAGTAAAAATTTTAATGATATAATTTTACTTTTTATTTGTGATAAATTAGGTAGAGGTAATCAGGAAATACATGAAAATAGGAAAAGTATAAAAGAGGTTATTACTATACTAGATATACTTGAAAAAGAAAGCAATAAAAAATATCAAGATTTAAGAAAAAACATTAGTGAAATAGAGAAAATTATATTAAGTTAGAGGCCGATTTTAAATATAATATATTTAGCTAATACAATCTTGTATAAGCAAATTTTATTTATAATATTTTAGATTCAAAGTGCTAATTATAGTAATGCTTGAATAATTATCATTTTAGCATTACTATAATTAGAAAAATGAATTTTATATAATATTTAAAATAAATATTGTTGTAATACAAAATAATTATGTACTTAGTTAAAAAATGACAAAAAAATTAAAAACTTTATTACTTTAAGGAGGATACTTATGATGAAGTACATATCAATATCGGGAGGGGCAGGACATGGAAAAGATACTCTTGCTAATAAATTAAAAAATATACTTGAGAAAGAAGGAAGAAGAGTATTTATAATTCATTATGCTGATTACTTAAAAATGATTGCAACACAAGTATACAATTGGAACGGTTTAAAGGATGAGTATGGAAGAGATCTGCTTCAAAAATTAGGTGATAGAATGAGAGAAAGTGATGAAATGTTTTTAATAAATGAACTATTAAAAATACTTAATTTAGTTAAAAATGATTTTGATGTAGCAATTATACCAGATGCAAGATTTCCTAAAGAAATAGAATGTTTAAAATCAATAGGAAAAACTATATCAATACATATTACTAGGATGGATTATAATAGTACTTTAACAAAGGAACAAAGTAATCATAATACAGAAGTAGCTCTTAAGGATTATTCTTATGATTATAAGATTAATTCTTATACAAATAAAGAAATTGATTCAATAGATTTAATAATAAAAGATGTATTGCAGTAAAAGTATATTATATAATTTCTTAGTTTACTTTATAGCTATATAATTTTCTAATTATATAGCTATAAAAATTAAAAAATCTTATATATTTTTCTATAACTTTCTTATCTTATTTTTATCATATTCAAAACTTTACAATAAATAAAGAATTATAAATTAAATTGTTAAATTAATACTAGAAACATTTATATATATGAAACGTATTATATAAAAGGCTATAAAACAAGTAGGCTTCCTCTATCATGGAGTTTTTCATTCATCAAATAAATAGGGCTTACTCCATACTTTTTTAAAAATGATTTTACTTTATCACCATAAATATATAAATCTAAACTACCATAGAAAGCCATTAAATTTTTATTAATAAGGCCACCTACACCACCAATAAAGCCATAATCTAAACCCTCTAATATTATATCGCCTGGAGGTAATAGCAAAATATCAAAACCATGATTTTTTAATGCATTATATATTCCTATATCGCTTGTTATAAAAGCTTTATCACTTACAGGTAAGCAAGAGCATTTAGTATATCCTTGTTTAACATTAATCAAATTTTTATTGGATTGAGTTGAAAATAAATTTTTGTCAGTATATTTTAAATTATGTACAAAATGATCTTCTAATATCAATGCATTTAAAAAGACATTATCAGGGTAAGCATTTTTTAAAGAGCTTGAACTTTCTATATAATTTATATTAAAAAAATCAAGTTTTTCCTTGAAATCTTTTGATATATCTTTATGAATTATTACTTTTTTCGACTTTTTATCTAATATATTCAATTGTATGTCCACATGACCATCAATAGCTTTGTACAAATTATTACACTTTGGTATTTCTAATATTGATAAATCAAGAGATTTAAGTATTTTTTTTTCTAATTCAGTGATTCTATAATCAACAAAACAAATCATAGATAGGCTCCTAAAATTAATAATAAATATAAATTAATTATAGATTAGATATGTATCTTTGTCGATTGCTAAGAAATATTTTTTGAATATAGTTTTAAAATTTATACATACTATTACTAGGAAGGGAGTGGAATCCATGCTTGTACTAAAGCTTGTTTATAACGACAATCTAGACTTTGTAAGTGAAATTCAGGAATTAAGGACTATTCTAAAGAAAAAAGACATAAAGATTGGGATAGTAGAAAGTGTGGAACTTGATAATCATATAGTTAAAATATTATGTGATGATGATAGTTATAATAAAAGAATAAAAGATATCATAAATTTATATATAAGTAATGTGTTATACAAAATTGTTATAGAGGAATATAAAGATAAAGAAATTTTTGATTTTTTAACTGAAAATTATTTCTTTCTTAAACAAGAGGAAGTAATAGAAGTTGAAGAGGAAATTATGAAAGTATTATTAGGTGAAGAATCATTAAAGTTTGATAACTTGATTTATTGTATGAATAAAATGAATAGTATTATAGAAAAAATTAAAAATTGTTTAGAAGAAAATTCTGAAATAAATATAAATGGATTTATCAGATTTAGAATGAAAGAGTTAAGGGAAGATATAGAAAACATAATAGATAAGGTTATTGAAAGCTACATGGTAGAAAAAGAATATAGGGAATTTGTTAAATTACTAAAATATTTTGTAGATATTCAAGAAAGTAAAATAGATGAAGTAAATATATTAATCGATGAAATTGGCAATTACTCAATAAAAGATAAAAATAAAGAGGATATATTTAATGAATTTATGAAAGAATTAGTAGAGTGTAGAATAGATACAGATGCGAAGATGGAAGATATAATAATAAGTGGATTAATAACCAATGCTCCTAAAAAAGTAATAATACATGGAAAGAAAAATTGCTTAAATAAAGAATTTATAGATACTATAGAAAATGTATTTGAAGATAAGGTAAGCTATTGCACTGGGTGTTCTTTATGTATAGAAAAACAAGTTAAATTTTAAAATTATGTTGACAAGTTTTTTGACAGATAATATAATTACAAGTGTTAAGAAGAAACAAAGCCGTTTCTCACCTTACGGCAGAGCTTAGTAAGGTAGTATATTCTTATTTTAATTTATTATTTAAATTAAAGCGTGAGTATTATGAGGACGGCATATTGCTGTCTTTTTTATTTTGTCTAAATATAGTAAGTTACAAGATAAAAAAGAGGTTTAATATTTAGCATTATTAGAGATGCATAAAATGCAATTTAAAAGTGATTCTAAATAATTCGATATAATAGAGTTAATTTAAAATTACTACTTACAGTTAAGGGGTCAATAAAGATCAGAAAATTATTAAGTAAATATTTTTCTAATTGATTTATGATATTTTTTATTATTAGTTTTTATTCCCCTTAATATAGCATAATCTGAGAGGAGGATTTTATTATGCCAAAAATGAAAACGCACAGAGGTGCAGCAAAAAGATTTAAAAAAACAGGTACAGGAAAGTTAAAAAGAGCAAAAGCTTTCAAGAGTCATATCTTAACAAAGAAAAGCTCTAAGAGAAAGAGAAACTTAAGAAAAACTGCTTATGTTTCAACTACTCAAGAAAAAGCAATGAAGAAATTATTACCATATTTATAAGATAGTAGGAGGTTTGAAACATGGCAAGAGTTAAAAGAGCAGTAAATTCACGTAAAAATCATAAAAAAGTGTTAAAGCTTGCAAAAGGTTATTATGGTGGAAAGAGCAGATTATTTAAAACTGCTAATGAATCAGTAATAAGAGCTTTAAGAAATGCTTATGTTGGAAGAAGATTAAAGAAGAGAGATTTCAGAAGACTATGGATAGCAAGAATTAATGCTGCTACAAGAATGAATGGTCTTTCATATTCAAAATTCATAAATGGAATCAAGTTAGCTGGAATTGATATGAACAGAAAAATGTTATCAGAAATAGCTATAAATGATCCTAAGGCATTTGCAGATTTAGTAGAAGTAGCAAAAAGCCAACTAAACAAATAATCTATTGCGACCATAGGGTCGCATTTTTTGTAAATAAATATAAATAATATATATATAAACAGTTTATAATAATTAATATTAGAATATAAATTATAAAAATATAATATTTAATATGATTTTTATAAAGTTATGTTAACAATTTATATAAAAATAATAACTATATTTTCTTTAAATAATTTAATTTATACTATACTAATATTAATTATATGATTATTAATTTAAATATATATAGTTAGTATATCTAAGAGGTGAAGATATGCAGTTTAGTTTGAAAAAAAAATTTAGGCTAAAAGGAGTTCAAATATTAGCATTAGGATTCTTAATAGCAATTTTAATAGGTGGAATTATACTATCTCTACCTATTTCATCGAGAACAGGTGAGCCAACTAATTTTTTAGATGCTATTTTTACATCTACATCTGCAGTATGTGTAACTGGATTAATAACATTAGATACTAGTACACATTGGAGTGTTTTTGGGCAAAGTGTTATTATGACATTGATAGAAATTGGTGGGCTTGGATTTATGTCTTTTGCAGTTCTTATATCCTTGATATTAGGTAAGAAAATAACTTTAAGAGAAAGACTTGTTATGCAAGAAGCAATGAACACATATTCAATTCAAGGTCTTGTAAAAATGGTTAAGTATGTTTTAGTTTTTACTGTATCAGTCCAATTTTTTGGAGCCTTATTGTTATCAACTCAATTTGTGCCTGAATATGGTATTGCTCGAGGTGTTTTTTACAGTGTTTTCCATTCAATTTCAGCCTTTTGTAATGCAGGATTTGATTTGCTTGGAACAAGCCTTGTAGGGTATTCAAGTAATAGCGTAGTGATTTTAGTAATAAGTGCGCTAATAATAATTGGAGGATTAGGCTTTACAGTTCTTTTAGAAATATATGAATTTAAAGGGATTAAGAAATTGTCACTTCACTCTAAATTAGTACTGATAACTACGGCAATATTAGTATTCGGTGGAGCAATCTTAATGTTTATATTTGAATATAATAACGTTGAAACAATAGCAAATATGAATATTAAAGATAAACTATTAAATTCATTTTTTGCATCTGTTAGCCCGAGAACTGCAGGATTTAATAGTGTATCAACTAGTGGTATGACTTTAGCAAGTAAATTCTTAACTATAATATTAATGTTTATTGGAGGGTCTCCTGGATCAACTGCAGGTGGTTTGAAGACAGTAACTTTCGGTATATTAGTATTAACTGTTATATGTGTAATAAAAGGAAGAGAAGATACTGAAGTGTTTGGACGAAGATTTACAAAAGAAATCGTATATAAGTCATTTACATTATTATTTATAGGAGTATCTTTAGTAATATTTGCAACAATGATTTTATCTTATACTGAAGTTGGCTCTAGCTTTATAGACTTGTTGTATGAGACAACATCTGCATTTGGAACTGTAGGTTTAACATTAGGTCTTACTCCTAACCTAAGTTCTATAGGTAAAATTTTAATTATGCTTATGATGTATTTTGGAAGAGTTGGTCCTCTTACTGTAATGCTTGCATTAACAAGAAAACGTAAAAAATCTGGTTATAAATATCCAGAAGGAAAAATTTTGATTGGTTAGGAGATGAATTCAATTGTCTAACAAACAATTTGTAATTATAGGACTTGGAAGATTTGGGTCTTCAATAGCAAAAACCTTATATTCTTTAGGTAATGATGTGTTAGCAATAGATAGAGATGAAGATATAGTACAGGAAATAGCTGATAGTGTTACACATGCTGTACAGCTAGATGCAACAGATGAAAATGCTTTAAGAGCATTAGGAATAAGAAATTTTGATGTAGCAGTAGTTACTATAGGTGATAATATTCAATCAAGTATTATGGCTACGTTATTAGTAAAAGAATTGGGAGTTAAATATATTATAGCTAAAGGGCATAGCGATTTACATGCAAAAGTTCTTTATAAGATAGGAGCAGATAGAGTTGTACTACCAGAAAAAGATATGGGAGTAAGAGTTGCTCATAATTTAGTTTCTGCAAATATATTAGATTATATTGAACTTTCAGAAGATTACAGCGTTATGGAAATTCAAGCTTTAGATGAATGGTCAGGCAAAACTCTAAATGAATTAAGACTTAGAAGTAAATATGGAATAAACGTTATGGCAATTAAAAGAGGTGATGATGTTAATTTATCACCATCAGCAGAAGATATAGTTGAAGATAATGACGTAATTGTTGCTATAGGATCAGCAGAAGATCTAAATAGATTAGAAGGTATGATAGCTAAATCAAATTAACGAGGTGTAAATTTTGATTTATATAGAAAGTAAGGATAATAATTTTTTTAAGTCTACAAAAAAACTTAAGGAAAGAAGATTTAGACAAAAAGAAGGTAAATTTATTTTAGAAGGATTTAGATTAATAGAAGAAGCTGTGAAAGCTAATATGGAAGTAGAATATATAGTTTTATCTCAGGGTGATGAGGAAAAATTTAATAGTAGCAGTTTAAAAGAAACTATTAATGGTAATAATATATATGTTTTTTCAAATAATTTATTTTCACAAATATCTTCTACAGAGCATCCTCAAGGAATTGTAGCTGTTGTTAAAAATAAAGAAATGTCTATTGATTTAAAAGGTAAGTTTTTCTTGGTATGTGATAAGGTTCAAGATCCTGGAAATTTGGGCACTATAATAAGAACTGGTCATGCAGCTGGAGTAGATGGAATAATACTTACAAAAGGAACTGTAGATATTTATAATGATAAAGCAATAAGATCTACTATGGGATCTATATTTTATGTTCCAATTTTTTATGATAATGAAGATTTTAGTATTATTAAAGAACTTAAATATAGTGGAGTTTCATTAGTAACAACATCTCTTGAGGAATCTAAAAACTTTTTTGAAGAAGATTTAAGTGGAAAGATTATGTTAGCTGTAGGTAATGAAGGGAATGGAATAAGCAATGAACTTTTTGAACTTGCAAATAAAAAAGTTAAAATTCCAATGCCAGGTGGAGCGGAATCTTTAAATGTAGCAGTAGCAACATCCATAATTTTATTTGAAAAAGTAAGACAAAATTTAATATAGAAATAAATAGAAACTTTCTATTGAAATTAATAAAGTTTATTTGTATAATAAATTATAAATTAAATATAAAAAGACTGTGAATGAGAAAGTAGATATAAAGGACTTTGCAGGGAGAAATAGTCTAAGACTGGAAGCTATTTTAAAGAAATTTATATTGAAGTTCCCTCAGGAGTCCTAGAAGTGAAATTAACAGTAGTTTCTAGCGGTTTTATCCGTTATTTAAATTTGAGTTGGGTTATAAAATTACAAAATTTTATAACCAATTAGGGTGGTAACGCGGCACTTCGTCCCTTTTATATAGGGGACGGAGTTTTTTTATTTTAATCAAAAAGGAGGAACAAATATGCAAGAAAAGTTAATGGCTATTAAAGAAAATGCATTTAATGAATTAACAAATGTCAACACTAGCTCAGAATTAGAAGAAATAAGAGTAAAATATTTGGGTAAAAAAGGAGAGCTAACTACTATATTAAGAGGAATGGGATCATTATCTCAAGAAGAAAGACCAATAGTAGGAAAGCTTGTAAATGTAGTAAAAAAAGAAGTTGAAGATAGAATTGAAGAAATATCAAGAGGAATTAAGGAAAAAGAAAAAAATGCTAAATTAGCATCTGAAGTTATAGATATATCTCTTCCAGGAAAAAAGAACTTAATTGGTAAGAGACATCCATTAGATTTAACTCTAGAAAGTATGAAGAGTATCTTTATATCAATGGGTTTTACAGTAGAAGAAGGACCAGAAGTAGAATTAGATCATTATAATTTTGAAGCCTTAAATATTCCAAAGGATCACCCAGCAAGAAGTGAGCAAGATACTTTTTATATAAATGATAATTTAGTATTAAGAACACAAACTTCACCAGTTCAAATTAGAGTTATGGAAAATCAAGCTCCACCAATAAAAATGATAGCGCCAGGTAAAGTATATAGATCAGATGCAGTTGATGCAACTCACTCACCTATATTCTATCAAATGGAAGGATTAGTTATTGATAAGGGAGTTACATTTGCAGATTTAAAAGGAACTCTAGAGCTTTTTGCAAAGAAGATGTTTGGAGATAAGGTTAAAACTAAATTTAGACCTCACCACTTCCCATTTACAGAACCTTCAGCAGAAATGGATGCAACTTGCTTCGTATGTGAAGGTAAAGGATGTAGAGTTTGTAAAGGAAGTGGATGGATAGAACTTTTAGGTTGTGGAATGGTTCATCCACAAGTATTAAGAAATTGTGGTATAGACCCAGAAGTTTATAGCGGATTTGCCTTCGGATTTGGCGTTGATAGAATGGTTATGCTTAAATATGGAATAGATGACATCAGACTATTATACGAAAGTGATATGAGATTTTTAAATCAATTTTAATTAGAGGAGGTAAAAAAAGATGAAAGTACCATTTAATTGGTTAAAAGATTATGTTGAAGTGAATATAGATGCAAAAGAGCTTGGAGATAGATTAACATTAACAGGTTCAGCAGTAGAAGAAGTTATTACTCAAGGGGATGTAATTAAAAATGTAGTTACTGGAAAAATCGTTGAGATAACTACACATCCAGATGCTGATAAATTAAAGGTGTGCCAAGTTGATATTGGAGCAGATGAAAAGATTCAAATTGTTACAGCTGCAACAAATATGAAGGAAGATGACGTAGTACCAGTTGCACTTCATAAATCAATTTTAGCAGATGGAACAGAAATTAAGAAAGGTAAACTTAGAGGGGTAGTGTCTAATGGTATGTTCTGTTCAGAAGAAGAACTTGGAATAGCTGGCGATGAACCAGTTCATGGTTTAATGATTTTACCTAAAGATGCACCGCTAGGGATGGATATTAAAAAATATTTAGGCCTTAACAAATCTATATTAGATTTTGAAATAACTTCAAATAGACCAGATTGCTTAAGTATAGTTGGGATGGCAAGAGAAACTGCAGCAACTCTTTCTACATCTTATAAAATGCCAAATTTCAACTATGAAGTAAAGAATTCTGAAAATATTAATGATAAATTAAAAGTTGAAGTTAAAGATTCTTTATGTAGAAGATACATGGCAAGAGGAGTTAAAAATGTTAAGGTTATGCCTTCACCAGGTTGGATGCAAGAAAGACTATTAGAAGCTGGGGTTAGACCTATAAACAATATAGTTGATATAACTAATTTTGTAATGTTAGAACTTGGGGAACCAATGCATGCTTTTGATGCAAGAGAAATTCAAAGTGGAAAAATAGTTGTAGAAAGAGCTAAAGATGGAGAAACTTTCGTTACTTTAGATGAAACTGAAAGAAACTTAGATTCTAGCTTCTTATGCATAAAAGATGGAGATAAAACTATAGCTTTAGCAGGAATAATGGGTGGATTAAATTCAGAAATTAAAGAAGATACAACTGAAGTTATTTTTGAATGTGCAAACTTTGATGGAACTAATATAAGAGTTAACTCTAAAAAACTTAACTTAAGAACTGAAAGTTCATCAAGATTTGAAAAAGATATAGATCCAAATCTTGCAAGTCTTGCAATAGATAGAGCTTGTGCTTTAATCTGCGATCTTGGATGTGGTGAAGTAATGGAAGGAACTATTGATGTATATACTCAAAAGAAAGAAGAAGGAAATATTACAGTAGATTCTAACTGGATAAATAAATTTTTAGGAACAGAAATAGCAAAAGAAGATATGAAAAAATATCTTGATTCTTTAGATTTAAAAACAGAAGTTGTAAATGATGATTTAGTTATAAATATACCAACATTTAGAATTGATATAGCAATTAAAGAAGATATAGCTGAAGAAGTTGCAAGAATATATGGATATGATAAGATTCCAACTACAATATTTAAGGTATCTACTGAAAGAGAGCCTAAATATAAAAATGAAATATTAACTGAAGAAGTTATAAATACTATGATAGGAAGTGGATTAAATCAATCTATAAGCTATTCTTTTGTATCACCTAAAGTTTTTGATAAAATCAATTTACCAGAAAATAGTGAGCTAAGAAATGTTGTAAAGATTAAAAATCCACTTGGCGAAGATTATTCTGTAATGAGAACAACTACTATTCATTCAATGATGGAATCTTTAGGAAGAAATTATTCAAGAAATAATGAATATGCTAGATTATTTGAGGTTGGTAAGATATATATACCAAATGAAGATGAAACTGTTCTTCCAACTGAAAAAAATATATTAACAATTGGTATGTATGGAAATTGTGATTATTTAGATTTAAAGGGAGTTGTAGAAAATATTGTTGAAGCTTTAGGTTTAAATAAAGTAACATTTGCTCGTGAAGCTGAAAATCCTAGCTATCACCCAGGTAAAACTGCTGCTTTAATGATTGGTAAATCAAAAGTAGGGGTATTAGGTGAAGTTCACCCTGACGTTTCAGAAAACTATGGCGTTGATGTTAATTGCTATTTAGCTGAATTAGATTTAGATTTATTATTTAATAGTGCTGAAACAACTAAGAAATATAAGCCACTTCCAAAGTTCCCAGCAGTTACAAGAGATATAGCTTTATTAGTAAATGATGAAGTATTAGTGCAAGAAATAGAAGATACTATTAAAAAAGCTGGTGGAAACTTAGTTGAAAAAGTAAAATTATTTGATATTTACAAAGGAACTCAAATACCAGAAGGTAAAAAGAGTATAGCTTATGCAATTGCATATAGAGATGAAAAGAAGACACTTACAGATAATGATGTTAATAAAGTTCATGATAAAATATTAAGAAGTCTTGAGTATAAATTAGGTGCTACTTTAAGATAATGTATAAATTTATTTATATAATAAATAAATTTATATAAGAAGATTAATAAGCTGTATTATAAGAAAAATTCTTAAAATACAGCTTTATTATTTTTATATAATTATACAATAAACATTTAATTACTAAAATTTTATTTAAATAATTAATATCCAATATATAGTTGCTATTTGGAAACATACATAAAAGGAAATAAACCATTTTATTTAAACAAAAAATATATCTTAACTATTCATTATATTATTACTTGAATTTTGTATATTATAAGTTGAAATATTTATATATAATATATTTTTTACAGTATAAAATTTGTGATAAAATAAAACATATTTATATTTATGTAAAGGAGAAAAATATGAATTATTTAATTAATGTATTAAAAGGAATGGTTATAGGAGTATCAAATGTTATTCCAGGAGTAAGTGGTGGAACTATGGCTGTTGTAATGGGGATTTACGATAAAATAATATATTCTGTTAATAACTTCTTTAAAGATATAAAGAAAAATATGTTATTTTTAGCCTCTCTTGGTATTGGAACTGTAGTAGGAATATTATTATTTACTAATTTAATTGATTATTTACTTAAAAGTTATAATGAACAAACTAACTTTTTCTTTATTGGATTAATATTAGGTACAGCACCATTATTATTAAAAAAGGCAACAGAAACAAAAGTAAGTGGTGGAAATTGGATAGGATTAGTAATAGGATTTATAATTGTTGCTGGACTAGGGTTATTAGAAAAAATAAATCCTGATGCCGCATTTTTAAGCTCAATATTTAAGCCTAATGCAATAGGATTCTTTGTAGCTGGATTTATTGCAGCTGCAACAATGATATTACCTGGAATAAGTGGTTCATTTATATTATTATTAATAGGTTTGTATGAACCGATAATAGAAATAGTAAAAAACTTTGATATCGTAAATATGGCTATTGTTGGAGTAGGAGTTGTTGGTGGATTTTTATTAATGACTAAACTTATAGAAAAAATATTTAATAAGTATCCTCAAACTGCTTACTGCATAATTTTTGGGTTAGTAGTAGGTTCAGTATTTGTAATTTATCCAGGTTTTACATTTGGGTTAATGGGGATAGTATCTATTATTTCCTTAATAGTAGGATTTGTTATTGCTTATGTTATAGGAAGAAGTGAAATATAAATAACAAAGGATATTTTAGGTTTTTATATTATTAAGTCTAAAATATCTTTTTATTTTTAAAATAACTCTTTCAGTTAAGCAAACATAGTAATCAATTGTATATTTTTAGTTAAATTTAAATCTTTATTGCAACATATATACATTCTTTGGAATATTTATGTTAAAATTAAATTAGGTATATTATTATGTTAACGAGGTGTATTATGAATACTGTAACTATAAAGATAAATGGGATTGAATACAATCTAAAGGGAAGAGAAAATGAAGAATACTTATTAGAAGTAGCAAGATATGTAGATGGAAAAGTGAAAGATATTATGGCAAACAATAGAAAGCTAAGTTCTACAGCAGCCGCTACTCTTGTTGCGTTAAATATAGCAGACGAACTATTTAAAGCAGATATAGAAATAGAAGGACTAATGAAGAAAAATACTTCTTTAGATGAAAGAAACTTGACACTGAAGGAGAGAATAAAAGAAATTAGAGAAGAGGTTGAGGGGATAGAATTTAATAGCTCAAGAGAAATTGATAAACTAAATCAAATAATAGATGAATTAAATAAAAAGCTTCTAGAGGCAGAAGAAATAAAAACCAAAGTTACACTTCTTGAAAATGAAAATGAAGAAAATAATCTTTTAAGAGAAAAAATATCAAAATTAGAGGAAGAAATAAGTGCTAAAGAAGTAGAGATAAATGAAAAAGATTCTTTAAAATTAGAAATAGATTCTTTAAAAGATGAAAATTTAAGTTTAAGAGAAGAAGTAGAGAACTGCTATAAAGAGTTAGATAACTTAAAAGAAACTAATGGATTATTAAAGAATAATGAGGTTGGCTATAAAGAAAAGTTTATTAAGCTTAACGAAGAGTGCAAGATAATGGAAGATGATTTTAAAAAGACAAAAGCAGAAAAAGATTTGTTAAAGCAAAGAAATAAAGAAATAAAATTCCAACTACAAAATTCAAAATATAAAGTTTTAGATTTAGAAAAAAAATTGATTGATATACAAGTAAAGCTAGCCTGTGAAAAAAAGCAAAAAAATGTCTTACTTAAAGATGTTTAATTATAATGTATATGATGTTTTAAAACAGCTTGATTCTTATTATTAAGCTGTTTTTTATATTTAGAGAGTAAGTTTAAAACTATAATAGAAAAAAGTTAGAATTTATGATATATATATTTAAGAAAGATAAAAGCATAAGAAACTAAAGTTTAGGAGAAGTATTTATGAAAAAGATAGAAATTTTAGCTCCGGCAGGGAGCATGGAAAGTCTTGTTGCAGCAATGAATAAAGGTGCAGATGCAGTTTATTTAGGTGGAAATAAATTTTCAGCCAGAGCATATGCATCTAACTTTGATAATGATAATATGATAAAAGCTGTTGATTATGTACATAGCTATGGAGCTAAGGTTTATGTAACATTAAATACTATATTGAAGGAAAATGAACTAGAAGAAGCTGTTAGATATGTAGGTTTTTTATATGAAATAGGAGTAGATGCAATAATACTTCAGGACTTAGGGTTATTTAAAAGAATAAAGGAAGATTATCCAGGTTTTGAAATACATGCATCTACACAAATGACAATACATAATGGAGAAGGTGCGCTATTTTTTAAAGAAAGAGGTTTTCATAGGATAGTTTTATCTAGAGAATTATCTGTAGATGAAGTTAAATATATTTCTAAAGATTTAGGAATAGAAACAGAAATATTTGTTCATGGTGCATTATGTATATCATACTCTGGACAATGTCTTATGAGCTCTATGATAGGTGGTAGAAGTGGAAATAGAGGTAGATGTGCACAACCTTGCAGAATGGAATATACATTAAAGGGAAATACAGCTGGAGAAAGAAAGGCGTATCTTCTAAGTCCTAAGGATACATGTACAATAGAAGATATTAAAGATATTATAGATTCAGGAACATATTCATTAAAAATAGAAGGAAGAATGAAAAGACCAGAATATGTTGCAGGAGTAGTAGAAAATTATAAAAATGCAGTAGAAAAAGAATTATATGATACTGAATATAATGTTAGTAAGGGAAAAAGAGAGTTACTTCAACTATTTAATAGAGGAGGATTTTCTAAAGCTTATTTACATAAAAATGTTGGCAGGGATATGATGAGCTTTAAGCATCCAAGAAATACTGGAGTACCTCTAGGTAGAATAGAAAAAAATGGAGAAATAGTTTTAAAAGAAGATATTGCATTAGGTGATGGATTTAGATTTAGGGAAAGTGGCTTTTCAATAAATAAAATTATTGCTAATGGAAAAGAAGTAAAAGAAGCCAAAAGAGGAGAAAAAGTTAAAATATTTCCAACTGCTTATAAGGTAGGCGATGAGATATTTAAATCATTAGATAAAAAGCTATTTGATTCTTTGGAGGATTCTATAAAACCATATAATAGAAAGATTTCATTAAAGGCTGAGGTTACTTTTAAGGTTTCAGAACCATTAAAGATGAGAATAGAATATAATAATAAGAATTATGAATTCTTAGGTGAAGTTATTGAAAAGGCAGAAAAGAGACCTTTAGAAAAAGATAGAGTTATAGAAGCTTTAAGTAAATCAGGGGAGTGTACTTTTAAAATAGATGAAGTTAACTTTGAATCTTTTGAAGAGGGATTTATAAGAGTTAGTGATTTAAATAACTTAAGAAGGGAAGCTTTAGAAGGAATTCAAAAATCTATTACGAAATCATTTAGAAGAAAAAGACCACAAAAATTAGAAAAAATTAATAATATTAAAAGTAATGACATCAATTTAGAGATAGTATATCAATGTATTACTAGAGAACAACTTGATACCTTAATAGAAGAAGGAATTAAGGATATAATAGTTGATGTGTTTAATAGAGATAAGGATGCTATAAAGGTTAAAGATCTAATAGAAGTATCTCAAAATAAAAATCTAAACATATATTTAAAAGTTCCAAATATAATTAAAAGTGAATTTAATAATGTAATAAATATAATAGAAAAGGTAAAAGAATATATTAAAGGTATAGTGACTGTTAATGTTGGAGTAATTCGTAAATATCAAAATGAAATGATGATAATAGGTGATTATAAACTGAATATAATAAATTCAGAAGCTTTAAAGTTTTATCAAAATGAAATCAATATTCCTACATTAAGTTTAGAGCTAAATAGAAAAGAAATTAAACATATGTTAAAGGAAAATAAGGGGAATGTACAAGGAATAATATATGGTAAAACTGAGCTTATGATAAGTGAATATTGTCCTATTGGAAGTACTTTTGGTGAAAAGTCATCTTGCAGCGACTGTAATCTGGCATGTACAAGGGATGAATTTACACTAATAGATAGAATGAATGAAAAGTTTAGAGTAATGACTGATATTTTTTGTAGAAGCTATATTTTAAATCCTCATCCATTGAATCTTATTGAAGAAAAAGAGGATTTAAAAAATCTTGGAGTAAATTCTTTTAGAGTTGAATTTAGGGATGAAAGTTCGAATGAAGTAAAAAAGGTACTTAGAATGATAAGAGGAGAAGAAAAAGTCAATACTAATAATTATACAAAAGGTCATTATAGAAGAGGGATAGAATAGAGGCGAAGATATGAGTATTACAGTACTTAAATATTTACTTTTAGGAGTAGTTTTATTAAATTTGCTGGTTATATTAGGAAGTAGAAAATTTAAAAAGAATATTGAAATAGTAAATACAACTCTTGAATATAGAAGAGAATTTAGTAAACTATTAAAAGATCTTTGGAAAAATCAAATTATAATGATTGCTATAGGAGTAACATTATTTTTATTAGCTATATTGATTAGAGAAAATGATAATAAGATTGCAATTAATACATTTGCAGTTATAAGTAATTTATATGTGCTAATTTCAGCATTCTTAGCTACATATAACTATAATAATTTTAATAGAGGAATAGTTAATTTATTAAATAAAATTAAAGGCTAGGGTAATGAAGAGGAGATATTATGGAAGAAAGAACTCTTAGAGTATTAGAATTTAATAAAATAAAAGAAAAATTAAAAGAATATGCAGTAACACATGGAGGGAAAAATATTATAGATAATCTTATACCTTATGATACTGTATTTGAAGTTAAAAATAAGCTTAAAGAAAGTAATGAAGCACTAGATTTATTAATAACAAAAGGAAATCCTCCATTTGAAGGATTATTTGATGTTAGAGAAGGAGTAGAAAGAGCTAAAAAGGGAGGGGTATTATCAGCAGGACAGCTATTAAGAATTGGTGGTATGCTTAAATGTTCAAGAAGATTTAAGGAATATATAGCTAGAAGAGAAGATGAAGTTCCTCATATAATTTTAGAAGATTTGGCATATATATTAACCCCTATAAAAAATCTTGAAGATATTATAGAAATGTCTATAATTTCTGAAGAGGAAATAAGTGATAAAGCAAGTAGTACATTAAATGGAATAAGAAGAAGTTTAAAAGAAAAGAATTCTTCTGTAAGAGATAAAATAAATTCAATTGTAAGAGCAAATGCAAAGTACCTTCAAGATGCTTTATATACAATGAGAGGAGATAGGTATGTTTTACCTGTAAAAGCTGAATATAAGGGAGCAGTTCCAGGTCTTGTACATGATCAAAGTTCAACTGGAGCAACATTATTTATTGAGCCTATGAGCCTTGTAAATTTAAATAATGAAATAAAGGAACTTAAATTAAAAGAAAAAGCAGAAATAGAAAGAATATTAATGGATTTATCTAATAAGGTTTATGAAAACATTGAAACTGTAGAATCTAATTATAAAATTCTTACAGAATTAGATTTTATATTTGCAAAAGGGAAATATGCGTCTAGTTTAAATGCCATTTGCCCAGAAGTTAATGAAGATAGAAGCTTTGACATAATTCAAGGAAGACATCCATTAATTGACCCTAAGATAGTTGTGCCTTCTGATATTTATTTAGGTAAAGAATTTAATACTTTAATGATTACTGGACCTAATACTGGAGGTAAAACTGTGACATTAAAGACTGTTGGATTACTGCATTTAATGGGCCTTAGTGGACTTTTAATTCCAGCAAAAGATGCTTCAAGTATAAGCTTTTTCACAAAGATATTTGCAGATATAGGAGATGAGCAAAGTATAGAACAATCATTATCTACTTTTTCATCTCATATGACAAATATAGTAAAAATAATGAAAGAAGCAGATGATAGCTCATTAGTTTTATTTGATGAATTAGGATCAGGAACTGATCCTGTTGAAGGAGCAGCACTAGCAATAGCTATAATAGATACATTGAGAGATCAAGGATCTAGATTAATAGCAACAACACACTATAGCGAATTAAAAGGATACGCTTTAAGAACTCCTGGAATTGAAAATGCATCTGTTGAATTTGACGTTGAAACATTAAGACCTACATATAGGCTTTTAATAGGTGTTCCTGGAAAATCAAATGCATTTGAAATTTCAAAGAGATTAGGACTTCAAGATGATGTAATAAATAAAGCTAAAAGTAATATTTCATCAGAAAACCTTCAATTTGAAGATTTAATAAGGGATCTTCAAGAAAAAAGTATTTTAGCTAATAGAGATGCAAGAGAAGCTAAAAGAATAAAAACAGAAGCGGAAGAACTTAAAAAGAAGTACGATGAAAAGTTTAAAAAATTAGAGGAAGTTAGAGATAAAGCTTATAATGAAGCAAGAAGAGAAGCAAAGGATATTATAGCAAAAGCAAAAGATGAAGCAGATGAAATCTTAAAGGCAATGAGAGAACTTGAGAAACTCGGAATTTCTCAAGGTGGTAGAGCTAGATTAGAAGAAGAAAGAAAAAAACTTAAAGATAGTTTAGAAAAGAAAGAAGAATCATTATATAAAACAAGAGAAAATACAGGAGAAGTTATTGAAAAAGTAATTTTAGGAATGGATGCATATTTACCTTCTTTAAATCAAAATGTAATAATTATTTCAATGCCTGATTCAAGGGGAGAAGTTCAAGTAGAAGCAGGTATAATGAAGATAAATGTTAAGTTGAAAGATTTAAGAAAAGTTAATAATGCACCAACTAAAAAAGAAAAGAAGAAAAGAGAGCTTAAGTTAAACTTAAAATCAGTAGAAAATAGAGTCGATTTAAGAGGGATGGATGCAGAAGAAGCTTGTTACAAAGCAGATAAATATTTAGATGAAGCATATATGGCTAATTTAGGAGAGGTAACAATAGTTCATGGAAAAGGAACAGGAGTTTTAAGAAAAGCTATAAATGACATGTTAAAAAGACATCCTCATGTAAAAAGCTATAGATTAGGCGAATATGGTGAAGGTGGAGATGGAGTAACAATAGCAATTCTTAAATAAAATAATAATTAAAATACTATTAAGATAAGAAAAGACTCGTGTTTTAGAGTCTTTTTTTATGCTATAATTATATAGGAAAAGAGGTGTATATATGTATCTTATAAGCAGTTGTTTATGTGGGATTAATTGTAAGTATAATGGCGGTAATAACGTAAATAGTAAGTGCTTGGATCTTTTTAAAGAAGGTAAAGCCATATTGATATGTCCTGAACAACTCGGAGGACTTCCTACACCTAGAACTCCTGCAGAAATTCAAGGAGATTCAGAAGGAATTTTAAATGGTAATCATAAAATTATAACTAAAGAAGGTTTAGATGTTACCAAAGAGTTTTTAAAGGGAGCATATGAAACTTTACATATAGCAAAATTAAGTAATATAAATAAGGCCATTTTAAAGGAAGGAAGTCCATCATGCGGAGTTAATTATGTTTATGATGGGAATTTTAATGGAACGAAAATAAAGGGAAAAGGTTTGACAGCTACTATTTTAAAAAAAAATGGAATAGATGTTATAAGTGATATTGATTTGGAAGGAGAATAATTATGGGGATACTAGACATTTTTAAAAGAGCAAAAAGAAAAGAATTTGAAGATGATTATGATGAAGAATATAAAGAATATGAAGAATATGAAGAATATATAGATGATTCAAAGGATAATAATTGTGAAATAGAAATTAATTATAAAGAAGAAATAGATTTGAAAGAAGAAAAAAATTCTATTCAAAATTTTGAAGAAATAAATTTAAAAGAACAGGTTAAACTATCAAAAGAAGAAATAGATAGTTTAATTAGCAGTGAAATTTTGAAGGTAATTGAACTATATGATGATTTTAATCAAGTTAGGGTAGCAGCAAGAGAAGCAGCAAATAATATAGGTAGAGAATATTTAAGTGAATTACCAAATTACTTAAATGGAAAAATACATAAGCCAAGTAGGTTTATAGATAAGTACGATGAAATAGGAGAGTGGTCTATAGTTGTTGAAAATTCAGTATTAATGATAATTTATAGCTACAAGGAAGAAGCAGTTCCTATTTTAGAAAGAGTTTCTCAAAGGAATTCAAATTTAAATTTAAAGGCTACAAATTTATTATGCAAGTTAGCTAGTGAAAATGTAAAAACAGATGAGATAATTAATTCAATTATGAATAATTTAATTGCTTTTAATGATGAAAATAAAATTATTATTTTAGGATTTATGTCTCAGATCAAGGAAAATAATCAAGTAATTGGATTAATACAACATTTTTATAAGAGCTTCGTAAAAAATGGAGAAATAAGAAATGCTTATAGAACATTAAAACATTTAATAAATGCTGCAGAAAGATTTACTAAAGGACATTTAAAATTTCTAAAAGCAATAGCTATGGGAAATAATACAATAAATTTAGAAGAAATTATGATGATAGAAGAAGATGATCCAAGAACTATTTCAATTGATAAGATTGATGATTCTTTAAGGATTGATGCAGCAATAACTTATTTTACATTAGATAATAATGATGCTGATATAAATAGCAAACTATATTATTTAAGTGAATATTCCTTAGATAAAAATTTGAGAGAAAAAATTAAGAGTTTGTTAAATGAGTAATTATCTTATAAAAATATAAATTATATTTTTATTTTATGTATGCTTATGAATGCTGAAAAGTAATGGAGGATAAATTTTGAAAAATAATAAAACAAGTAGAAAAAGGAAAATGTTAAAACGAAGAATTACTTCATTAACTATTTTTGGAGTTATAATTGGAATTTTTTTATATACACCTATTAAATTTAAACACTTTAGTTTATTGAATTCAGAAACAGAAGCGAATGAAAAGTTTACTCTTCAAATGGGAGCTTTAAATGACTTTAAAGCTATTAAAGATAGTTTTAACAATATATATACTACAGATGAAAACTTAAATGAAGTTAATACATTCATAGAAAATATTGAAAAGAATATGTCTAAAGGAATAACTGAAGAGTTAGAAAGTTTAATTTCAAATCTAAAATCAAAAATAAATGAATTAAGTGCTTCTAATCAAATAGAACTTGAAAATATGTTTAATGATATAAATGGGGACAACCTAAAGGGTTTTTCAGAAGAAGAAATGAATAAGGTTAATGAAATTATTGATGAATATAATCAATTATTTAGTGAAAAAAAATATAAACAAGCTAAAGAAACATTAAATTTATTAATTAATTATATAAACGAAACTAAAAAGATTGCTAATGAAAGACGAATAAAGGAAACATATGAAGAAAAATCAAGTGAAGATGCAAGTTTAAGAGAGGCCAAATATATAAATGGAGTTTTAATTGTTAACAAAGAATTTGGACTACCAGATAGTTTTGCACCAGGAGAAAGTGCAGAAGCAAGGCAAGCATTTGAGAATATGAAAGCAGATGCGGCTAACGAAGGTATTTATTTAAATGCATTTTCAACTTATAGAAGTTATTGGAGTCAAGATAGATTATATTGGAACTATGTATCTAATTATGGTCAGGATCCTACAGACACATTTTCTGCTAAACCTGGATTTAGCGAGCACCAAACAGGACTAGCTTTCGATATTGGTGGTGTTGATAGATCGCTTTGGGCCGAAGAGGACTTTAAATATACAGATGAAGCAAAATGGTTAAAAGATAATAGTTATAAATATGGATTTATTTTAAGATATCCTGAAGGTAAGGAATGGAAAACGGGATATATGTATGAGTCATGGCACTTTAGATATATTGGAGTTGATCATAGTAAAAATTTTAAAGATAATGATTTGACTTTAGAAGAATATTTAGGATTGTAATAAAAAAGGTAATTTGATTTTATCAAATTACCTTTTTTGTTATTTACGAAATTTATAAAAATGTTTTTAATTTTGTTATAAATAAATAAGGTTTTTGTAAGTTTTATTTATTTACAATTTTAATATTTTCTACAGTTAAATCTTCAGTTCCCTGAACATATAAATTAGCTCTTTTTAAATCATGAACATAATCTACAACTTCTTGAGTTATTTCTTCTCCAGGACAAAGTACTGGAATTCCGGGAGGATAAGCAAGTAAAAATTCACCGGAAATTTTACCTATGCTTTCAGTTAAAGGAATTGAAATTTTATCGCTATAAAAAGCTTCTCTTGGATTAAGAACTTTTATTGGTATTGAAGGAATGTCTAAGAAATCTTGAACTGGTTTATTTTTACCATAATACTCATTAGATATTTCTTTAAGTGCAGCAAGTAATCTATCCATACCTTCTTTAGTATCTCCAAATGAACCAACAGCTAAAACGTTATAAAAGTCAGATAACTCCATTTGAATATGATATTTATCTGCAAGAATCATATCAAGTTCAAATCCTGTTATTCCAAGTTCTCTAGAAGAAATAGTAAGCTTTGTAGGATCAAATGAATACGAACCAGGCTTGCCTAAAACTTCCTCACCAAAGCAATAGAATCCAGGGATTTTATTTATCTCATCTCTAGTGTACTTGCAAAGTTCTATTGTTTTTTCAAGTAACTCTTTTCCTTCTAATGCAATTTGTCTTCTAGCACAATCTAAAGAGGCCATTAGTATGTATGAAGGAGAAGTTGTCTGCATTAAATTTAAAATTTGTTGAACTCTTTTAGGATCTACATATTTGCTTTTAACATGCAATAAAGAACCTTGAGTAAGTGATCCTATTATTTTATGTGTACTTTGAGCACAAATATCAGCACCAGCTTCTAATGCTGACATAGGTAATTTTTCTGAAAATGCTAAATGAGGACCGTGGGCTTCATCAACTATTAATGGAATATCATAACTATGAACTATATCAGCAATATTTTTTATGTCTGTAGCTACACCATAATAAGTAGGGTTTATAATTAACACAGCTTTAGCATCTGGATTTTCTTTAAGTGTTTTTTCAATAGTTTCAGGAGTTACACCATGAGCAATCCCTAATTTTTTGTCAATTTCAGGTTCCATAAATACTGGAACAGCACCACTTAAAATAATACCAGAAGTAACTGATTTATGTACATTTCTAGGAACAATTATCTTATCACCATCATTTACTACTGCAAGTATCATAGCTTGTATAGCACCTGATGTACCATGAATTGAGAAAAATGAAGCATGTGATTTATAAGCATCTGCTACTAATTCTTGAGCCTTTTTTATAGGACCAGTAGGATGATGTAAGCTGTCAACTAGTTTAAATACCGTAACATCTATTTTAAATGGATTTTCACCTATAAAATCCTTAAACTCTTTATCTATACCTACTCCTTTCTTGTGTCCAGGAACATGGAATGGTAGTGTTTCTCTATTTACATACTCCTTAAGGGCATCAAAAAGAGGAGTTTCGTTTTGATTTAATTTATACAATTTAGAACACCTTCTCTCTTATAACTATTATTGGTTATCCAATAAGTTTTATACAAACAATAATATTATATTTTATTAGTTTAAACTATGCAATAAAATACTCAATTTAATTAAAAGAAATATGTAAATTAGTGAAGTTTGAATAAAAAATAGTATTTCTGACAACAATATTTGAAGAGAAGATGAATAATAGGAGGAATTATCTGTGAATAATTTAAACTTAAATAAGAGAGATGCAAACATACCTAATAATGCCAAGAAGGTGAGAAAAGCTGGAAAGGTTCCAGGAATATTATATGGCAAGAATTTAAATGATTTTATGTTTGAGGTTGGAGAATTAGAATTATGTAGAGAAATTTCTAAAAATGGAGAGCACGGGGTATTGGATGTTGATTTAAATGGAAGTGCTCACAAAGCTTTAATTAAAGATGTTCAAAGAGATCCAGTATCACACAAAATAATTCACTTAGATTTAGAAGAATTAGAACAAAATCAAAAAATAGTATCTTCTGTACCAATTCATTATGTAGGAGAAAATCATTTAAGCAAAAGAGGGATGGTGCTACAAAAAGAAAAAGATAGTATAAGAATAGAATGTACACCTAATACACTACCAAAACATGTAGATATAAATATTAATGGAAGTAATGATGGTTATGTTTATAGAGTAGGAGATTTAGAAATAGCATCTGAACTTTCAATAATGGATGATTTAAATACTGTAATTGCTTCAGTAAGCTATGAAAGAAAAACTGTAAGTGATGATATGGAAGAAATAGAAGCAGAAAATAGTAAAAAACAATAAAAATAATTTCGAAAAATGTAAAGATATACAATGTTTTGTCTCTTTACATTTTTTTATTCCATAATTAAATTCTTTAGTGTATAATATTACCTGATTATTAGTTTATTAGTTTCAGGAGGGGTAGCATGGTATACAGAGAAAAATATAATGATTGGTTAGAATCAAAAATAGTAGATGAAAAGATTAAAGATGAATTAAGAGCGATAGTGGACGAAAAGGAAATTGAAGATAGATTTTATAAAGATCTTGAGTTTGGTACAGGTGGACTTAGAGGTGTAATTGGTGCTGGAAGCAATAGAATGAACATATATACTGTTTCTAAAGCAACTCAAGGATTTGCAAATTATTTAAATGGTAGATTTGAAAATCCTTCAGTTGCAATAGCATATGACTCAAGAAACATGTCAAAGGAGTTTTCAAAAGCTGCAGCTTTAACTCTTTGTGCAAACAATATTAAAGTATATTTATATGAAAGCTTAAGACCAACACCAATGCTTTCTTTTGCAGTAAGACATTTAGATTGTACAGGTGGAATTGTAGTTACAGCTTCACATAATCCAAAAGAATACAATGGATATAAGGTCTATGATGAATTTGGTGGTCAAGTTACTGATGAAAAGGCTAACATAATAATTAATGAAGTAAACAAAATAAATAACTTTGCTGAAATAAATACAATAAATGAAGAAGAAGCTTTAGAAAAAGGTTTATTAAAATATATTGGAGAAGAAGTAGATAAGGCTTATATTGAAGCAATTAAGAGTTTAACTATTAGAAAGAATTTAGTAAAAGAAAATGCTAGCGATTTAAAGCTAATATACACTCCAATACATGGTTCAGGAAATATGCCTGTAAGAAGAGTACTTAATGAGCTTGGATATACTGGAGTATCAGTAGTTAAAGAACAAGAAATGCCAGATGGAAACTTCCCAACAGCATCATATCCAAATCCAGAGGAGCCTGCAGTATTTAAACTAGCATTAGAAATGGCTAAAACAGAAAATCCAGATGTTATTTTTGCAACAGATCCAGATGCGGATAGAATAGGGGTTGTTGTAAAAGATAGCGAAGGTGAATACAAAGTATTAACTGGAAATCAAACAGGATTATTATTAACTCAATATATATTAGATGCTTTAAAAGAAGAAGAGAGACTGCCTGAAAATGGTGTTATCATTAAAACTATAGTAACTACAGATGGAGCTAAGAAAATTGCTGAGGCTTATAATATTGAGCTTATGGAAGTTTTAACCGGCTTTAAGTATATAGGCGAAAAAATGCAAGGATTCGAAGTAAATAAAGATAAAACTTATTTATTTGGATTTGAAGAAAGTTATGGATATTTAGCAGGAGATTTTGCTAGAGATAAAGATGCTGTAGTAGCTGCTATGTTAATTGCAGAAATGACTTTATACTATAAAGAACAAGGAAAGAGTTTATACGATGGATTAGTAGAATTATACGAAAAGTATGGATTCTTTAAAGAAACTCTAGTATCTTTTGAGTTAAAAGGTAAAGAAGGTAGCGAAAAGATAGCTAAGTGCATTGATTCACTAAGAAATGAAAAACTTGTTGAAGTTAATGGAGTAAAAGTAGCTACTAAATACGATTATAAACTAAGTGTTGAAGAAAATATGGTTAATGGAGAAAAGAAAGAAATTAATCTTCCAAAATCAAATGTTTTAAAATTTGTTTTAGATAATGGAGCATGGTTTGTAGTTAGACCTTCAGGAACAGAGCCAAAGATGAAAGCTTATGTTGCTGTTAAAGGAAATAGCTTAAAGGATTCAGAAGAGCTATTAGAAAGCTTTAAAAATGAAGTTGTTGCTTTAGTAAATAGCAAATTAAACTAAGAACTATATAGTGATAATAAGGTAAGTTATTGTTAAAATAACTTACCTTATTTAACATTTTAAAGTGTAATAGATAAAGCGTAATAATAAATAATAAGCTTAAATATAAAGTATAAAAAGAATAAATACTTAATATTAAAAATTTTATTTAGGTGGATATATATAAGTTAATTAATTTAGTATAAAAGTAAGTAAACTTATATATATCCACTTTCTTATTTGAAAGCTAGTAAAATATATAGTATTATTTATAATAAAGTAATTTTTAAGGAGGTATCTGTATTGGATTATAATGCAGCATTTAAAGAAAAATTAGGTAAGTTATTATTTTTAGAAATGGATAAAAAAGGATTTAAGGAAAGTGTAAACATACCTAGTTATGTAGATTTTAAAAATAAAGATTTATATTTACCTATTTCTCCAGAATACATAACATCAAATGTTAATGATGAAATTAAGTTGAAAAATTTGCCTATATATTATTTTATCGAGGGAATGTTTTTGGCAATGGGTGCCGATGAAAATTTAAGATTTAATGATGATTATGAAACAATATTAACGTATATAAAAGATACGGAAAGTTGCATAAAAAGCATAATTTCTAAAAAAATAAATGATGATAAATTGATAGATGCTTACTTACTTTTAAAAGGTTTTTATAGATATTCAAAAGATATTGATGTCATGAAAAAGGTTTTATTAGTTGGTGAAAATTTAAGAGAAAAGGATAATGCTTTTAAAAATATACTATTGCAAGATATTGAATATTGCGAAGAAAACTCATTGAAAATTCCAGAAGCATATCTTTATAAAACCTTAATATTAAAAGATGATGGAGACTTTAAAGGATCAAAGGTTGCTATCAATGAATATATAAATAATGGTGGTAAGAAAACAGAAGAGGTAAATATATTAATTGATGATATTACTAATATTTCAAATTATGAAGTTGCAATAGAACATTTAAAAGACGATCCAGTTAAAACAGTAAAATTATTACTTGAATTATTAGAGAAATTTGAAAATAATCCATTGGTTTATTATTATTTAGGGGTTGCCTATAGAAAACTTGAAAATTATGAAAAAGCTATTTATTATTTAAATGAAAGCTTAGCAAGAGAAAGTGGAATATATGAAGTAGTTGTTGAACTTGGAATAAACTATGCGTGTATAAATGATTTTGAAAGTGCAATTAAATACTTTAAAAAGGCTTTTGAAGTTACAAAAGAAGTAGAAATTTGCACAAATATTGTTATGTGCTATATGAATTTAAATAATTTAGAAGAAGCTAAACTACATCTTGATATAGCTAAAAAGTTAGATCCAGAAGATGAAATTGTAAAAGACTTGGAGAAGATATTAAATAAATAGTGAAATAGTTAAGAGAAAAAAGTTAAGGAGAAAATCCTTACAGGATTTTTTAATAATAGGTGATTTTCACTTTTGCGTAGCAAAAATATTCTTAACTTTTCACTCTTTCATTATTAACTTTTCATTAATAAATTGCTTTGCATTTTATAACTTTAGTAAATTAGATAAATATGGTATTATATTTATGAATAATTTTATATATGTATCATTAAGGAGAAAAGATGAAAGATAATAATTTTATTAATGTATTAGGATATAAAGTATATAAAAATAAATTATCAGATGCATTAAGATATATTGATAAATATGAAAAAATTCATATTATATCTGGAAATCCAGAAGTATTATATAATGGTCTTCATAACAAGGAATTATTAGAAAATTTTAAAAGTGATAGAGCATTTATAATACCTGATGGTGTAGGTTTGCAAATAGCAGCTAAATATTTAAAAACTCCTGTTGAAGAAAAAATAGCAGGGATAGATTTAATGAAAGAAATAATTAAAAAGTGCTCAAAAGAAAATAAAGGGATATATTTATTAGGAACAAGTGACGAAAACCTTAATTCCTGTGTTGCAAACTTAATTGTTAAGTATCCTAAAATTAATATTGTAGGATATAGAAATGGTTATTTTGATTTAAATAAAGCAGATGAAATATTAAATGAAATAAAAGGAAGAAGGCCATACGCAATTTTTGTTGCCATGGGTTGTCCAAGACAAGAAGAGTTTATAGTAAAATATATGGAAGAGTTGCCATGTAAAATATTTATGGGAGTTGGTGGAAGCTTTGATGTTATTGCAGAAAAAGTTAATAGAGCTCCTAAATGGATGATAAAGATTGGTTTGGAATGGTTATATAGAGTTTCCAAGGAGCCATGGAGGATAAAGAGACTTGGAAGTATTCCTAAATTTTTATTGCTCGTTGCTAAAAATAAAAAGGTGAAGTATGAGTAAGAATAGGATTTTTAAAGCAACTTTTATAGTAATGGCTATGACTATATTAAGTAGAATAATAGGTTTCGGTAGGGATATGTTAGCAGCATATCACTTTGGAGTAGAAGGTTCTTATGACATATATGTTGCTTCAGTTGCAATACCTGAGTCAGTATTTATGATAGTTGGCCTTGCAATATCAACTACCTTTATACCAATGTTAAGTGAAATTAAACATAATAAAAGTAAAGACGAGATGTTTAAATTTTCAAATAATGTTGTTACTATTTTAAGCATATTATCAATATTTGTAATTATCTTAGGATTGATTTTTACAAAGGAAATAGTTAATGCTTTTGTACCTAAGTTTACTAAAGAGCAAATTGAATTAACTATATTTTTGACTAGAATAACATTAATAAATATAGTTTTATTATGTGTTAACGCTTGTTTTGCTTCAATGCTACAAGTATGTGAGGATTTTATTGTTCCGTCATTGTTAGGATTATTCTTTAATCTTCCAATAATAGTGTATTTAGCTTTTTTCGGAGAAGTAAGTATTGTTGGTTTAACTATTGCAAATGTATTAGGAAATTTATTAAGGGTATTAGTTCAAATTCCTTCATTATATAAACAAGGATATAAATTTAAGTTATATATCGATTTGAAAGATGAAAAACTTAGAAATATGATGACTTTAATACTTCCAGTTATAGTTGGTGCTGGAGCAAACTCAATTAATATGCTAGTAGATAAAAGTTTGGCATCAGGATTAACTACAGGTGCAATGGCTTCACTAGAGTACTCTCAAAGGATAGTCACATTTGCAAATACAGCAATAACAACATCAATAGTTTCAGTAGTTTATCCTTTAATGGCAAACAGGTTGAATTCTGGAGATAATGATGGATTTATAAAATATTTAACTAAATCAATTGTAATAATATGCTTATTTCTGATTCCTATAACTTTTGGAATGTTATTTTTAAGTAAAGAAATAGTTGCAGTATTTTATGAAAGAGGAAAATTTGATTCAAGTGCTGTTATTTTAACTTCTATGGCACTACTTGGATATTCTTTGCAGCTACCTTTTGCAGGAATAAGAGATATTTTAAACTCTTCATTGTTTTCAATGAAAAAAACAAAACTTACTACAATTAATGGACTGATAGGTGTTATTATAAATATAATTTTAAGTATAATTTTATCTAAATACATAGGGGTGTTAGGTATAGCTACAGCTACATCGACTTCATCCTTAATAATAGCTTTGTTATTATTAAATTCAACTAGGAGGCTAGTTGGCGGCTTTAATGTAAAAGAAGTTATAATAAAGATTAGTAAGGTTATACTAAGTTCATCATTAATGATTTTAATTCTTTATTTTATTAATAATTTATTAGGGATAGAAAGTTCTTTTATTATTATTTTAATCGATGGAAGCATTGGAGCAGTATTATTTATGATTATGTGTAAAATTCTAAAAATAGAAGAATTTGATGAGGCTTTAAATATGATAAAGGGAAAATTTAAAAGGGAGGTTTAAACTAGTAAAATGAAAATATTATTTATTGCATGTTACTCACCATTAATTAACAACTCAGCATCAATTGAAACTCTTCAATATTTAAATAATTTAGCCAAAATTGAAGATAATACTATTCATTTATTAACAGTTAACTTTCCTTCAAATTCAATTTATTATGATGAACATATATTTAATATGTTAGATAAGAAAATTAAATTACATATAATTTCAGGTGGAAAGTTATTTGAAGCAATAATGCCGAGAAAAACTCAAGAAACAGCAGTTGTTACTACTAGTTTAGGTAAGGTTAAAGTTAAAGGCGCTTTAAAAAAGATGAAAAAGATACTTGCAGTGCCAGATATGTATTTATATTGGGCTTTTAAGGCTAGTAAATATGGAATTGAACTTATGAAAAAGGAAAAGTTTGATGTTATGTTTTCTATGCACGAACCTCCATCTAGTCATATATGCGCATATAAAATTAAGAAAAAATTTCCTAGTCTTAAATGGATAACGTATTGGAGTGATCCTTGGCTTAAGGATTCTACAAGAGAAGGATCTAATTTAATAAGAAGAAGCTTCGAAAAAAGTTACGAAAAAAATGTAATTTCTTTAGCTGACAAATATATTTTTGTTACAAATGCTAATAGGGATGATTATATAGAAACATATAATATAAAAAGAGAAGATACTTATATTATAACAAGAGGATATGATGAAAAAATATATTCAGATATAAAAGAAAAGGAAAATCCTAAATTAATAGATAAGAACAAAATAAATATAGTTTATACTGGAGAAATCTTTTCAAAGCTTAGAGATATTAGACCATTTATTAATGTTATGAATAAACTTAAGCTGGAAAATAATAAGTTATATGAAAGTTTAAATATTCTTTTCTTTGGAAATATAGATGATGAAAATATAAAAAATGACTTAGCTAGTATAAGTAATGTGAAGGTATCAAATAGAATACCTTATAGGGAAGCACTAGCATATATGGTTAATGCTGATATATTATTACTTTTTGGTAATAAGAATTCAAAGCAAATACCAGCTAAGATATATGATTACTTTGGCTGTAATGGATATATTCTAGTTATCTTAGGTGATGAAAATGACCCGATAATTGATGTGGTAAATAAATTAGATAAGTGTAGTATAGCTTTAAATAATGAGCAAGGTATCTATAAATGTATTTCTAATTTATCACAAAATATTTTAAGTGGAAGTAAATCAAATAAAGTTAAAGAATACGAATGGGAAAATATATCTAAAAGATTAAATTCTATTTTAAAGGGGGAGTAGTTATGCACGTTATGTTTATACCATCATGGTATCATAATAAAAGAAACCCCGTTCATGGAAGCTTTTTTAAAGAACAAGCGTTAGCACTTCAAGGGCGTGGAATAAAAATTACTATTGCTTATAACGAAATTTGGCCATTAACATTAGCTTTTAAGGTAAAAGAAAAAATGGGATTAAGTTATGATGTTGAAGAAGGCTTAAAAACATATAGATATAAAAATTTCAATTACCTTCCTAAAAATCCTCTGATGTTTAAAGTATTTAATAGGAGATTAGAAAAGTTATATAAGGAAATAGTAAAAAAAGAAGGTAAAGTAGATTTAATACATTGTCAATCTTCATTTTGGGCAGGGATAAGTGCGAATTATATTTCCAAAAAGTATAATATACCATTAATAATTACTGAGCATTCTTCTTTAGAAAAAGCAGTGTATATAAAAGAAAGTTACAAACCTTTAATAAAAGAATCTTATTTGGAAGCGGATCAATTAATAGCTGTTGGTAATGGATTAAAGAAAGAAATATCAAAATTTTGTGGAAGAAAAGATATAAAGGTTATACATAACCTAATACCTATAGAGAATTTCTATTTAAGTAAAAATAAAAATAGTAATTTCACTTTCTTTTCATTAGCATTTTTAGAAGGTGAAAAAGGTATGGATACTCTTATAAGGTCATATGCTAAATACTTCAAAGGGACTGACTCTAAGCTTTTAATAGGTGGTGATGGAAGTCAAAAGGAGTTTTTAATTAAGCTCTGCGAGGATTTAAAAGTAAAAAATCAAGTGGAGTTTTTGGGAGCCTTATCTAGAAAAGAAGTTTCACATTATATGAGTAAATGTGATTCGTTTGTTTTAGCATCAAAATATGAAACATTTGGAGTTGTTTATATTGAAGCCTTAGCATCAGGAAAAGCTATAATAGGAACTTATAATGGTGGAGCTGAGGATATTATAAATTCTAAAAATGGATTAATTGTTAAAGTTGACGATGTTGATGAATTAGGAAATGCAATGAAATATATAATGAAAAATATTAATTCCTATAATGCAGAAGATATAAGAAAAGATTGTATATCAAAATTTTCTAAAGAAAAAATAACAAATGAAATACTAGAGATTTATGATTTAGTATTAGAAAAGAGAGGTTAATTATGTTGTTTAAAGATTATAATATAGATAAATTTATATTAGAATTATCTTCAGATGCGCCTTCTCCAGGAGGTGGAAGTACTGCTGCATTAGTTGCAGCTTTATCTAGTAGTTTAAATTCTATGGTTTATTCATTAACAATAGGCAAAAAGGTTTTTGAAAAACTAAGTGATAATGAAAAAAATAAGATGATTAAACTGCAAGAAGAAGCTAAAGAGTTTACTAAAAAAGCCCAAAATTTCATGGAACAAGATAGAAATGATTTTTTAAGTTTAATGGATAGCTATAAATTATCTAAAGATAATGAAAAAGAGATTATAATAAGGAAAGCGAAAATTAAAGAAAACACCATTAAAGCAATGGAGACACCACTATTATTAGCAGAAGAGTGTATTAAGTTTTATGATAATATTGAATTTGCAATTAAATATGGTAATAAAAACTTGATTTCTGATGCTGGTGTTGCAACTGTTTTATTACATTCAGCAATAGAAAGTTCGATAATTAATGTAAAAGTTAATTTAAATTTCTTAAGAGAAGAAAAAATTTGTGAGGAAATAGAAAATAAATGTAAGAATATACTTAATGATTCTTATATTAAAAAGTCTAACTTAATGAATGAAGTCGAAAATATGATATACCCTAAAAAAATATAGTCTCAAAAGAGACTATATTTTTTTAGGGTAATTCATTTAAAGCTTTAAATTCATATCCTTGAGCTTTAAGTTCTTGAATTACAGTTTTTAATATTTTGGTATTTGTATCAGATACTGCGTGTAATAACATTATAGAACCTGGATGAGCTCCATTTACTATCTTTTTTACTGCAGCAGATTCTTCAGGCTGATTATCAACAAGCCAATCTTTATAAGCAAAACTCCAAAAAATTGTTTTATATCCTAAATCTTGAGTTTTCTTTAAAGAATTTTTAGAATACTTTCCCATCGGAGGTCTAAAGAATTTTGGCATGTCTTGTGAAGTTAATGTTTTAAATTCTTCTTCTACATCAGTGAATTCTTTTTTGAATTTTTCATTATCTAAAATACTAGCCATAGATGGATGATGCGAAGTATGGTTACAAACTAAATGTCCTTCATCTACCATCCTTTTAACTATTTCAGGTTGCTCCTTTATGTAAGGCTTAACTACAAAAAATGCAGCAGGAACTTGTTCATCTTTTAAAATATCTAAGATTTTAGGAGTATTGCCATTTTCATAGCCTTCATCAAAAGTTAAATATAGTACTTTTGAATTTGTATCACCTACATAATAGGCTCCAAAGTCGTTGAAAAAGTCAGCAGACTCTTTAGGCGGTTCTGGGGTTTTACCTTTTTCTCTGTTTACAAAATACCAATTTAGCTCTAAATCATCAGAGGCTAGAGCATTAACAGGTATAAAAGATGAAGTAAAGATAATAATTAAAGATAGTATAAAAGTAGCAAAAATATTTATTTTTTTCATTAGTTCACCACCTTTGTATAAATAATCTCTATTTCTATAAGTTGTCTATAAAAATAGAATTTTTAATTGCAACTTATATAAATTTATTTTTATCTAAAATAAATCTTTTACACATAGAAATACAATGTATAAATGCTATTAATTACCGTTCATATATCTTTAGTTAATAAACTACATAATTAGCATTATTTCAGAAGGTAGAATTTTGAGAAAAAATAATATTTTACGAAAAAAATGAGAGAATGAAAGCTTTTTTACAATTTATATAATATTAATCAATATTCGTTTTTATTAAATTCTAAATTTATATTAAAACTTATATATATTGAAATAATTAATATTGTAGAGTATAATTTTAAGGATATGATTTAAGAGAAGAAAGGAATGTACATAGATGAATTTAGGAATAGTTGGTTTACCAAACGTAGGTAAAAGTACTTTATTTAATGCAATTACAAAAGCTGGAGCAGAGTCAGCAAACTATCCTTTTTGTACTATAGAGCCCAATGTTGGAGTAGTTAGTGTACCAGATAAAAGATTAGATGTTTTAGAAAAAATGTATAATACTAAAAAGAAGGTTTATACTGCAGTTGAATTTTATGATATAGCAGGACTTGTAAAAGGTGCTTCTAAAGGTGAAGGATTAGGAAATAAATTTTTATCTCATATAAGAGAGGTTTCTGCAATAGTTCATGTTGTAAGATGTTTTGACGATGGAAATGTTGTACACGTTGAAGGGTCAGTTGATCCAATAAGAGATATAGAAACTATAAACTTAGAACTTATATTTGCTGATTTAGAAGTTTTAGAAAGAAGAATGGAAAGATCAATTAAACAAGTTAGATCTGGAGATAAAAAGGCTAAGGAAGAATATGCTTTAATGGAAAAAGTTAAGGCTCATTTAGAGAAAAACTTACCTATAAGAACATTAGAAGTAACAGAAGAGGAAGAAGAAATAATAAAAGGATTATTCTTAATAACTTCAAAGCCAGTTCTTTATGCATGCAATATATCAGAAGATGATATGATGGAAGGTAACACAAATAATGAGTATGTTCAAAAAGTAAGAGCACATGCAGAAAGTGAAAATTCAGAAGTTGTTGTTGTTTGTGCAAAACTAGAAGAAGAACTATCAGGATTAGAAGAAGAAGAAAAACAAGAAATGTTAAGTGAATATGGCTTAACAGAATCAGGATTAGATAAACTTATAAGAGCTAGTTATAAATTATTAGGTTTAATAAGTTATTTAACAGCAGGAGTTCAAGAAGTAAGAGCTTGGACTATAAAAGAAGGAACAAAAGCACCACAAGCAGCTGGTAAGATACATTCAGATATAGAAAGAGGATTTATTAGAGCAGAAATAGTATCATATAATGATTTAGTAGAATGTGGTTCAGAAGCAGCAGCTAAGGAAAAGGGACTTTACAGATTAGAAGGTAAAGAATATGTTATGAAAGATGGAGATGTAGTAAACTTTAGATTTAATGTATAGCTACTTCTTAAAAAGGCTGATTTTGTATCAGCCTTTTTTATTTTCAAACTAATAATTACAAAAATTATAACTTTTTATTAATTATGTAAAATAAATTCTTAAAAAATCAAATAAGCCTTGAAGAATTGGTTTAAATTCTATAAAATAGTATTATAAAGTGGTTAAAAGTGGTTGAAAGTGGAGCGGATATATTATTATGAGGTAGGGGTAAAGATGTTTATAGGAGAATATCAACATGCAATAGATGCTAAAAATAGAATGATAGTCCCTGTAAAACTAAGAGAGGGGTTAGGTAGTAATTTTGTTATTACTAAAGGCTTAGATGGATGTCTTTACGCATATCCAATGGAAGAATGGAGAGCTCTAGAAGTTAAATTGAAATCTTTACCACTTACAAATAAAGATGCAAGAGCATTTGTTAGATTCTTTTTTTCAGGAGCCTGTGAAGTTGAAGTTGATAAACAAGGAAGAGGCTTAATTCCTCAAAATTTAAAGGAATATGCATGTATAGAAAAGGAAATAGTAAGTATAGGAGTATTAACTAGAGTTGAAATCTGGAGCAAAGAAAAATGGCAAGAATATAATGAATCAGATATAGATTTTGATTCTATTGCTGAAAAAATGAGCGATTTAGGAATATAAGGAGTAGTATTATGGAATTTAAACATGTATCGGTACTTTTAAATGAGTGCATAGAGGGATTAAATATCAAAGAAGATGGAATATATGTTGATGGAACACTTGGTGGTGGAGGTCATTCTTTAGAAATATTAAAAAAGTTATCTGAGAATGGAACTTTAATTGGGGTAGATCAGGACAAAGATGCACTTAAAGCAGCAGGAGAAAGGCTACAAAACTATAAAAATGTAAAGTTTGTTCATAGTAATTTTTATAATATTGATTCTATTTTGAATAATTTAGAAATTGAAAAAATAGATGGAATGCTGATGGACCTTGGTGTGTCATCTTATCAACTAGATGAGGGTGATAGAGGATTTAGCTATATGCAAGATGCACCTTTAGATATGAGAATGAATAGAGAAAACTCTTTATCTGCATATGAAGTTGTAAATGAGTATGCTGAAGAAGAAATTTATAGAATAATTAGAGATTATGGTGAAGAAAAGTTCGCTAAAAGGATTGCAAGATTTATAGTAGAAAATAGAGAAAATAAACCGATAGAAACTACCTTAGAGTTAGTGGAAATAATTAAAGCTGCTATACCTGCTAAGGCTAGAAGAGAAGGGCCGCATCCGGCAAAAAGAACTTTTCAAGCTATTAGAATAGAAGTAAATAGTGAATTATCTATACTAAATAAGGCCATTGAAGATGGTGTAAATAGATTAAACAAAGGTGGAAGAATGGCTATAATAACTTTCCATTCTTTAGAGGATAGAATAGTTAAACTAAAATTTAAGGAATTAGCAACATCGTGTACTTGTCCAAAAGAGTTTCCAATTTGTGTTTGTGGTGGGAAAGCAAAAGTTAAATTAATTAGTAGAAAGGCTATTGAACCCACAAAAGAAGAAGTAGAGGAAAATCCAAGAAGTAGAAGTGCTAAATTAAGGGTTATAGAGAGAATTTAAAAAAAGTTAAGTAAAATGTATGGGGGATGTAATAAAATGGTTGATAGAGAATATGATTATATAAGGGGTAATACAGTAACAACTCCAAAGAGAAAGTATAATGAGATAGACAAGAGAATAGAGAGAGAAAAACAAGAAAGAAAACAAAGAGAGCTACAAAGAAAAGAAAAGGCAGCAAAGAAGGCTATTGTAAAAAGTATATTACAAGTATCTTGTATTGCTTTAATATTAGGTGTTAGTACTATTGCAAGAGATGGCAAAGTTTATAGAATGCAAAATGATCTTTCAAAAGTAAAAAGTGAAATAAAGACTGTTACTGCGGAAGGAGAAGCATTGAGGGTAAACTTACTAAGATATTCATCACTAGCAGATATAAAAGATATAGCAAATAAATCAGGAATGAAAATTCCTGAAAAAAATGATTCAGTAGAAGTGGATTTAACTAAAAACTTTTTTGCTAACTTAGGGGAATAAACATAAGTTATAAAATAGTACACTTGCCAAGATAAAGAGTGTTAAGTTTACACTCGACATGTTTTTAAAAAATTACATGGAGGCATTGATGTGAATAAGAAGAATTATAGAGATAAAGCGCTAATGAAAAAAAGAATATCATTAGCGCTTACCGCATTAACGTGTTTATTTGCTCTTTTAATAATTAGACTCTCCTACATAATGATAGTTAAAAGAGGAGATTATTCAGCAAGGGCTGAAGAACAGTGGACAAGTGAAGTTAAAATTGATGCGAGAAGAGGCAGAATACTTGATAGGAATGGGGTAGAACTTGCAGTATCTGCAAATGTTTATAGAGTAGATTTTGACTTAAATTCAATAAGATCACATTTAAGGAAAGAAAATTTAACAAATGATTCCATAGCTCCTAAAATATCAGAAGCCTTAGAAATGGATGTAGAAAAAGTTTTAAAAAAGCTAAATACAAAGCTACCAAGTGGGGCTAATGCTGGTGCAGCAACATTAGTTAGAAGAATAGAAAAAGAACAGGCAGATAAAGTTAAAGATTTAAACATACCAGGAGTAATAGTATCGCCAGATACAAAAAGATATTATCCAAATGGAAACTTTTTGGCCCATGTTTTAGGTAGTACTAATATTGATGGTCAAGGTTTAACTGGGGTAGAGTTACAGTATAATGATTATTTATCAGGTACTCCAGGACTTCGTATTTCAGAATTAGATAAGTATAATGATGAATTACCATATACAATATCCAAATTTACAGCTCCAGTAGATGGAAAGGATGTTACATTAACAATAGATGCTAATTTGCAGTCTTTTGCGGAGAAAATAGCTGAAAAAGGTTATAAAGATAACCAGGCAAAACAAGTTTCTATAATTATAATGAATCCTAATAATGGTGAAATATTAGCAATGGTAAATAAACCTGATTTTGATCCAAATAATCCATATGAAGGCGCAGAAAATTATGAAGGTTCAACTACAGGGGAAAAAGTTCAAAAAATGTGGAGAAATCATTTAGTAAATGATACTTTTGAACCAGGATCAATTTTTAAAGTTGTAACTATGATTGGAAACTTGGAAGAAGGTCTTGTTAAGGAGTCAGATACATTTACTTGTAACGGAAGTTTAAAGGTTGGTCCTCATACTATAAAATGTTGGAAAACGTCAGGTCATGGAACACAAATACTACCAGAAATACTTCAAAACTCATGTAACGTTGGATTTATGGAAATTGGTAAAAGAATAGGAAAAGAAAAGTTAAATGAGTATATAGCTAAATTAGGCTTTGGTAAAGTTAGTGGAGTTGACTTACCAGGAGAAGCAAAGGGAATTGTTAAGAAAACAGAAAATATTAATGAAGCTGATCTTGCAACAATTTCATTTGGTCAAACAAACACAGTAAATGCAATTCAATATATGACAGCATTCAATAGTATTGTAAATGGTGGAAAGTTAATCCAACCTCATATAATGAAGGAAGTTGTTTCTAAAGATGAAAATGGAAATGTCGTTGTTGATAAAACATTTGAACCAAAAGTAACAGAAGTTTTAAGTGAAGAAAATACTGCTATTTTAAGAGATTATTTAGAAAGAGTAGTTTCATATGGAGGTTCAAGCAAGGCTTACGTTGAAGGATATCATATTGCGGCTAAAACAGGAACAGCTCAAAAAGTTAATCCAAATGGTGGTGGATATGAATCAGGTAAATATATATCTTCCTTAGCAGGATTTGCACCAGCTGATGATCCACAAATTTCAGTGTTTATTTCTATAGATGAACCTGGGACAGGGACTTATTATGCAGGACAAATAGTAGCTCCACTTGCTAATGAATTATTTACAGATATATTTAATTATATGAACTCAGAAATATCAAAGGATGATATAGATAGTATTGTTAAAGATGTAGTTATTCCTGAAATAAGAGGACTTAAAATAGAAGAAGCAAAAAAAATATTAAAAGAATATAATTTAGAGTATAATATCGAAGGAAATGGGTCTATAATAACAAGTGTGAAGCCTTATCCAGGATACACAGTTAAAGAAAATTCTAAGATTAATATAGACACAGGAGACTCAGAGTCTTATAATAAAAATGTCGTTATGCCTGATTTAAGGGGGTACTCCTTAGAGTCTGCATCTAAAATATTAAATGATTTAGGTATAAATTATACATTTGAAGGTGAAGGTGCAATAGTTAAGCAAAGTATTCCAAAGGGTGAAATGATAATAAAAGGAACGAATGTAAAACTTGTATTAAACGAAGAATATGGAGATTAATTTAGAATATCCCTTTACATTAGCATGTGGGACACTCACATGCTAAATTTTTATACAAAAGACATAGGGAGTTCTTTTTAGAATATTAAGGAGATGGTGAAATGAAGTTATTAGATTTATTAAAGGGAGTAGATTATAAATTATTAGAAGGAACAGTAGAAAAAGAAGTAAATCACATTCAATATGATAGTAGAAAAGTAAATGAAGGTGACTTATTCGTATGTCTTACGGGTTTCGAAGTTGATGGACATAATTATGCAAATAAAGCTATAGAAGCAGGGGCAAAAGTAATACTTTGTGAGAAAAAAATAGATATAAAAAGTAAAGATATAACAGTTCTTCTTGTTGAGGAAGGAAGAAAAGCGCTTGCTACGATGTCAGCAAATTATTATGGTCATCCAACAAAAGCTTTAAAATTAATAGGTGTTACAGGTACAAATGGTAAAACTACAACAGTATATTTACTAAAATCAATGCTTGAGAAAGCAGGGAAGAAAGTAGGTCTTGTTGGAACAATAGCTAATTATATTGGAGAAAATAAGCTTAAATCTGAAAGAACTACTCCTGAATCATTAGAACTTCAAAAATTATTTAAGGATATGGTAGATGCGAATTGTGAGTATTGTGTTATGGAGGTTTCATCACATTCATTACAGCTAGATAGAGTTTATGGTTGTGAGTTTGAAGTTGGAATATTTACAAACTTAACAAGAGATCATTTAGATTTCCATAAATCTTTTGATAATTATTACAATGCAAAATTTAAATTGTTTGAAAGAAGTAAAGCTTGCGTAATAAATGTTGATGATGATTTTGGATATAGAGTGTTAAAAGATGTTGAAAAATTAGAAAATAAGAAAATCAAAACTTATTCAATAAAAAATAATAGTGACTTTAAAGCATCAGATCTTATGTTAAAAGAAGGAGATATACATTTTAAAATAAATGGAGAAGAATTCAATTCAGTTTTACCAGGAGAATATAATGTATATAATGCTTTAGGTGCAGTAGGCGCAATGAGTATTTTAGGAATTAGCAATGAGTCAATAAGGAAAGGCTTATTAGATGTTGTTGTACCAGGTAGATGCGAAAGAATAGGTTATAAATATGACATACCTTATGACATAATAATAGATTTTGCGCATACTCCTGATGGATTAAAAAATATTTTAGAAACATTAAAAGGATTTACTAAAAATAGATTAATAGCTGTATATGGATGTGGTGGAGATAGAGATAAGGTAAAGAGAGCTGAGCTTGGAAGGATTGGAACAGAACTTGCAGATTTAGCTATAATTACATCAGATAATCCTAGGGAAGAAGATCCGATGGCAATTATAAAAGAAATAGTTGCAGGTATTACAAAATCAAATTATTTAGCGATTGAAAATAGAGTGGAAGCAATTAAGCTTGCCCTTGGAATGGCTGAAGAAGGCGATGTAGTTGTTTTAGCTGGTAAGGGTCATGAAAATTATCAAATCACAAGTGAAGGTGTAATTCATTTTGATGAAAGAGAAGTAGTAGATGAAATTTTAATAAGTAAGAAGAAATAATTAGAGGTGGATGAATTGGAATTATCTTTAAATGAACTTTTAGAAGCCGTGAGTGGTGAATTAATAGTTAAAGGAAAAACTGATTTCAATAGAGTTTGTATTGATACAAGAAAAATAGAAAAGAACAATATATATTTTGCTATAAAAGGCGAAAGGTTTAATGGAAATAAATTTGTTGTGGAAGCTTTTTCAAAAGGAGCTTCTATAGCAATAGTTGATGAAATATTATTTGATGTAAATAACACCCAAAATCTGCAAACAATAATAAAAGTTGAAGATACTGAGAAAGCTTTACTAAATCTTGCTCATTATTATAGAAAGAAGCTAGGTGTAAAAGTTGTTGGAGTTACTGGATCATGTGGAAAAACATCTACAAAGGACTTGATTGCTGCTTTTTTAAGCGAGAAATACAATGTCTTTAAGACTAAAGGAAATTTCAACAATCAAATAGGCTTGCCTCTTATGATTTTAGAACTTGATAATTCCATAGATGTAGCTGTTTTAGAGATGGGAATGAGTAACTTAGGTGAAATAGATGTTCTTGCAAATTGTGCAAGACCGGATATAGCAGTTATCACAAATATAGGATTATCTCATATAGAAAATTTAAAAACTCAAGAAAATATATTAAAAGCTAAGAGTGAAATATTTAATTATTTTGATGAAACAAACACTCTTATAATAAATGGAGAAGATGAAAATTTATTAAAAATAAAAGATAAGTGTTTTGAAATTCTAAAAATTGGTTATAATCATGAATATGATGTATGTGCATTTAATATTATACTAGAGGAAGATAAAACAACATTTACAGTTAAAGATAAAAATGAAGAGAGTATATTTACAATTCCTATGGCGGGGAAGCATAATATATTAAATTCAATGATTGCTATAGGGGTAGCTAAAAAATTAAATGTTACTTTTGATGAAATGAAAAAAGGTATAAAAAATTTAGAAGCTACATCAATGAGGCTACAAGTTATTAAGAAAAATAAAATAACAATTATAAATGATTGTTATAATGCTAGCCCGGATTCAATGAAATCTTCAATGGATGTACTTAGTACTTATAAAATAGGAAGAAAAATAGCTATACTTGGGACTATGAATGAATTAGGTGAAGAAGCTGTAAAGTCACATATCGAAGTAGGAAACTATGCTTTAAATAAAGTTGATTTATTAATAGCAATAGGAGAATACAAAGATTGTTTTAAAAAAGGATTTACAGAAGAAAATATAATTACTTTTACTACAAAAGAAGAATGTATAGATAAATTAGATACTATAATAAAAGAAAATGATGTAGTTTTAGTAAAGGCTTCAAGAGGTATGAAGTTTGAAGATATAGTTAGTTCATTAGAAGAAGTCTCAATATAACGAAGGAGGTGAACTGCCTTTATAGGCAGGTACAATGGGGGATAAAATAATAGACATATTTACGTCTAACTTAACAATAGGGTTAGTATTAGCATTTATAGTATCATTAATACTGGGTCCTATAACTATACCAATGCTTAGAAGATTAAAGTTTGGTCAAAATATAAGAAAAGAAGGGCCTCAAAGCCATCTAAAAAAAGCAGGAACTCCAACTATAGGGGGAATTATATTTATAATTTCAACAGCAATAGTTATGGTGGTAATGAGATTTAGTCCTACAGATGAAGCAATGATTGCACTATATTCATTACTTGCTTTTGGATTTATAGGATTTTTAGATGATATTCTAAAGATTATAAAGAAACAAAATGAAGGATTAAAAGCATGGCAAAAAATGTTGCTATTAATCATTTTCTCAACTGCAATTGCAGTATATGGATATGTTAATTTAGGAACGGCTTTAAGAATACCATTTATAGATACAAAAATTCCACTTGGAATTCTTTATATTCCTTTTGTAATAGTATACTATGCTGGTGCGACAAATGCAGTAAATTTAACAGATGGATTAGATGGATTAGCATCTACTGTTAGTGTTTTAGTTTTAACATTTTTTGCAGTTATAGCATTTACAATGAAGCATGAATCATTAGCGGTATTTTCAATTGTATTAGCAGGAGGATTGTTAGGATTTTTAAAGTTTAATGCATATCCTGCAAAAGTGTTTATGGGTGACACTGGATCTTTAGCAATTGGAGGTGCAATAGCAACTATTGCATTGATTTTAGAATTACCTTTAATATTATTTATTGTTGGTGGAATATATGTATTTGAAACTTTATCAGTAATTTTACAAGTTTCATCATACAAGTTAAGAGGAAAAAGATTATTTAAAATGGCACCAATTCATCATCATTTTGAGCAAGTAGGATGGAGTGAAACAAAAATCGTTACAGTCTTTGCTATAGTAACTGTAATATTATGCTTTGTAGGATTTATAGCCCTTTAATCACTAGATTGGAGGAGTTTTTATGAGAGAAAAAAAGCCAAAAGTAAGAATGGGCGAAATTGACTATGGTATATTTTATGCTGTTATATTATTATTAGCAATAGGGGTAATTATGATATATTCAGCAAGTTCATATTATGCTATGTTTAAAGAGGGCGATAGCATGCTATATTTAAAAAAGCAACTGATTTGGGCTATTACTGGGTTAGTAGTTATGGTGTTTATTGCCAGTATAGATTATCATAAGCTGAAAAAATTTACTCCTCATCTTTTAATTATAACTATACCGTTATTAGTAGCAGTATTTTTCTTTCCAGCAGTAAATGGGGCAAAGAGATGGATACAACTTGGACCATTATCTTTTCAACCATCTGAGCTTACTAAATATGTAGTAGTTTTATTTTTAGCAATGAGCTTAGATTTAAAGGGAGATGGGGTTAAAAAATTCTGGACTGGTATAGTACCATATTTAGGAGTTGCAGGTTTTTTCGCAGGTATGATATTATTAGAAAAAAACTTAAGTATAGCAGCTATTATAATGATAGTTACATTTATAATGTTATTTGTAGCAGGTGGAAGAATCCAAGATTTATTTGGGAAAGTTGCTCCAGTGTTATTAGTTGCTGTTATGTTTTTTATATTTGGAGAAGATTATAGAAGAGCAAGAATGCTTAACTTTTTAAATCCATGGAAAGATCCAGCTGGAGATGGTTATCAGTTGATTCAATCATTTTATGCATTAGGAGCTGGAGGAATAACAGGACTTGGTCTTGGACAGTCAAGACAAAAAACATTATATATGCCAGAACCACATAATGATTTTATTTTCTCTATTATAGGGGAAGAACTTGGGTTAATTGGATGTTTATTTATAGTTGCATTATTTGTATTCTTTGTTTGGAGGGGAATTAAAGTTGCCATGAAAGCCAAGGATACTTATGGAACACTTTTATCTATAGGAATAACATCTATAATTGCAGTTCAAGCTATTATTAATATTGCGGTTGTAACAGGATCAATGCCTGTAACTGGTGTACCAATGCCTTTTATTAGTTATGGTGGAACATCACTAGTAATAAATATGATGGCAATGGGAATACTTTTGAACATATCAAGGCAAGTACAAGGAAAAGAAGTATAACTATTAAATAAAAAAAGAGTAGGATATTAATAAGATCTTTACTCTTTTTTTATTTAATAGTCAGTAAAGTATAATGTTTTAAAGAATAAGTTATATAAATTATTTACTACTTTTAAAATCAATATACGACTTTATACCTTCTTTTATACAGTTTTAATTTGGTATATACTGATAAATTTCAAGTTACATAATAAGGAAACTAATTAATACACTTTTTTGCAGTTATTAAAATAATTAAAAAAATATTAAATTATTATAAAAAATTTAAATTTAGTAAAAATAATAATGAAAAAATACCCAGAAAGTGATATTATTATAGTATGTCATTATATTATGTAAAAGTAGGGGAATTATGAATAATAAGTCGAATAAGTTTATAAGAAGAAAAAAGAGGAATAAAATAATTAAGAGATTAATATTGGGTTTATTTGTTATTATAGTCGGTATTATAATATTTATATATAAATCTCCAATTTTTAATTTAAAGAAAATAGATATAACTGGTTTAGTTACATTATCTAATGAGAGCTTACAAGAAAACTTGAAATATTATATAGGACAAAATATATTTACTATAGATTATAATGAAATAGAAAAAGAGCTAAAAGAAAATCCATATATAAAAGAAATTAAAGTTAATAAAAAGGGAATAAATTCTTTAAATATAAACATAAAAGAAAATAAAATTGCATATTATTTCGAAAGTGATGGAAAAATAAAAGCTATTAATAATGAAGGGGTAATAGTTGAGGAATTAGATAAAATGGATGATAGAAACTTAATTAAGCTAACAGGGATTGATTTATCTGGGAAAACCGTTGGAGATAAGATATCAGAGAATATAAATATTCCAGATACCCTAGAAAAATTTTATAACATAATAGAAGTTATGCCACAAGAGTATATTTTTTCTCAAATAGAAATTGAAAATTTAAATAATATAGTATGTTATATAGGAAATATAGAAATAATGATTGGTGATAGTAGTGACTTGACGGATAAAATGAATTTAGCACTTAATGCTATTGAACAAGGAGTTATTTCAAAAGGTTATATTGATATGAGTTTTAATGGGCCAGCAGTTATAAAGCAAATTAACTAGATAAGGGGGAAACTATATGAAAAGAACTACATCACAAATATTTATAGCTATTGTTTGTGCGTTTCTCGGATTTTTGCTTGCACATCAATTTAAGCTGTTGAATGAAAAAAATAAAAGTAATATAGCAACGCAAAATTTAAATATAAATGCTGAGATAGAAGCTTTAAAGAAGGAAAAAGAAGAATTAGTTAAATCAAATAATAACTTGTCAGAGGAATTAAAACAATTAGAAGAAACAGCAGCTAAGGAAGGCGAAGTTGAAGCGGAAATAAAAAAACAACTTGACAGTTCAAGAATGAACTTAGGATTACTAGATGTAAAGGGGCCTGGTATAGTTATAACTATAACTTCTAAAAATAATATATTTGGATCAAATAATTCAACTTCAACTAGAATTATTAGTGAAGAAGAAATAGTTTATATAGTTAATTCTTTAAAATTCGCAAAGGCAGAGGCTATATCTGTAAATGACTATATAATTACTCCTCAAAGTGGTATTAAAAATTCAGGTAATTGGATTTGGGTAGGGACTGCTGGGAAAATAGATCCAAATGATAAGATAGTAATAAAGGCCATAGGTGATAAACAAATCTTAAAAAATGCAGTAACTTTTGTTGGAGTGCTAGAGTATGGTGCGCTGCAAAATTATAATAGTGAAGTAAAAGAAAGTGATGAAATTATTATAAATAAAACTACACAGTCTCTAAAAAGTGAATTTATTAGACCTGTGGATTAAAGGAGGGGGATTATATGATAGCATTTATAGGATTATTGATAGGTGTGCTTTTAGGTTTAATTTTAGACGTAAATATACCAGATACATTATCTCCCTATATGTCTGTTGCAATTTTAGCTTGCTTAGATTCTGTTTTTGGAGCAGTAAGAGCATCTTTATCAAAAAACTTTAAGTCAGATATATTTATTTCTGGTTTTTTTGGTAATGCAGCTTTAGCAGCAGGTCTTGCTTACTTAGGAGATAAACTTGGAATTCCAATGTATATAGCAGCGGTTATTGTTTTTGGAGGTAGAATATTTGATAACTTTGCAGTTATAAGAAGACTATTAATTGAAAAGTTAAAATCTCGTAAACGAGGTGAATAAATGAAAAATATAAAATCAGGATTTTTTATTTTAATAGCTACAATCATAACAGGATTTTTAATAATAAATAGTATTAATTTAAATAATACAGGAAGAAGCATCTCTTTAAATGCATTAGAATATAAAAATGCAGTAGAAGAAAGAAGTAAATTATATAAGGAAATAGAAAGCATAAAAAGTGAAAATATAGATTATAGATATAAAATAAGTAAATATAAAGGAAATGATCCTGAAAAAAAAGAAAAATTAGTGGAAGATATGAAAAGTCAACTAGTTGATTATGGATCTTTAAGTGGAATTGCATCAGTTAAAGGATCAGGATTAGTAATTAAGATAAAAGATGGAGATATAGATTTTAAATTTGATACTAATGAAGATATAGCAAGAAAAATATTGCATGATGCAGATATGGCAATGGTGCTAAACGAATTAAAAAATGCGGGTGCAGAAGCTATAGCTATAAATGATCATAGGATATTGCCTAATACTGGAGTTGCTTGTTTTTCGGCTGCTATAGGATTTGAAGATGAATCAAGTGTTTCTGCCCCATTTTATATTTATGCTATAGGTAATCCAGAAGAAATGAAGGCATATTTATTATCAGAGACTAGTTTTATACAAAAATTGCTTATAAGAAAGATAAGTGTAGAAATAGAAGTAAGGAATGAGATAATTGTTCCTGTTACAAAGCAAAGCGTAGAAGCAAGATATATGCAAAGATATGAAGAAAAATAAAATTTTATTAAAAAATATTTTAAAATTGAAGGAATTTAAGTTTTTTTGAAGAATATTTACAATGTGTAAATAACTTCTTTAGGAGGAAATGACTTGGATATAGAAGAAAATTTAATTAAATTAAAAAGAAGTTTACCTAAGGATGTCACACTAGTAGCAGTTTCAAAAACTAAGCCTATAGAAGATATAGAAATTGCGTATAAAACTGGTCAAAGAGATTTTGGAGAAAATAAAGTCCAAGAACTTATTGATAAAGAAGAATCTCTTGAAAAAGATATAAGATGGCATTTCATAGGAAGCTTACAAACTAATAAAGTAAAATATTTAGTTGGTAAAGTTCACTTAATACATTCTTTATCAAGTATTAAGCTATTAAAAAAGATAGAAAGCGAATTTTCTAAAAAAAATTGTATAGCGAATCTTTTAATTCAAATTAATATAGGTAAAGAAGAAAGTAAAAGTGGAATTTTTGAAGAAGAACTAAATGATTTGATAAATGAAATTAAAATCTGCAATTATTGCAAGATTAAAGGATTAATGGCCATAATTCCAAAAGGAAATGAAGATAAAAATAGATATTATTTTAGGAAAATGAAAAGTATATATGATGATTTAAGTAAAAAATCATATAACAATATTTCTATGGAGATTTTATCTATGGGAATGACAAATGATTATGAAATAGCTATTGAAGAAGGTTCTAACTTGATAAGAGTTGGAGAAGGAATATTTGGTAAAAGAAATGTAGTGGGAGGATTGAAGAATGGGTAATATGTTTGGAAAGTTTAGGGAAATAATTGGTCTTGGTGAATATGAGGATGATTTTGAAGATTTAGAAGATACTGAAGTAGAGGAAGAAGAAGTACAAGAGGAAATTGAGCCAATTATATCAAAGCAAAAAGGAAATAAAGTGGTAAATATTCATACTGCATCAACTGCTAAAGTAATGGTAACAAAGCCTACTAATTATGATGATGCTAGAGAAATCGCAGATGCAATTAAAGCAAGAAAAATAGTTTTAGTTAATGCTACTACTTTAGAAACAAAAGTAGCACAAAGATTAGTAGATTTTATAAGTGGATCTTGTTATGTTTTAGGTGCTACTTTACAAGAAATTGAACAAAGAGTTTACTTATTATCACCTTCAAATGTAGAAGTTACAAATGAATTAAAAAATGAACTTAGTTCAAAGGCATTATTTAATTGGAACAAGTAGGAGGAGATTTAAATAGGAATAATATTTGCAGCAATAAATTTAATAACAAGAGTTTTAGAGATAACTATCTTTGCAGAAGTTATAATGTCTATTTTACCAAGTATTAGAGAAAGTGATTTTTATAGGCTGATTGCATCATTTAATAGTCCGATATTAAAACCTTTTAGGATTTTACAAGATAAACTTTTAAGAAATAGTATGATTGACTTCTCACCGCTATTTGCTATTATGTTATTATCTTATATTAGGGTGTTATTTTAATGCTTAAAAAAGAAACAATATTAAAAAGTTTTAATGAAGATGATGCAAAGGATGCTATAAAAATATATGAAAAATATAAGATAGCTTATGAAAAAGACATAACTGTTTTTACAAATAGCTTTTATTCACCTAATATATGGAGCTTTTTTGAAAATTATTGTTGTAATAATGAAATTACATTTGAAGCAAATGGTTTCTTTGAAGAGTGTGAAAGAAGAATGATTTGTTTTAATAATTATTACAATGTTGATTATCCTATAAAAATATTGGAAATTAAGAACAAATCAAGTTTTTCTAATTTAAAGCATAAGGATTATTTAGGTTCAATTTTATCTTTAGGAATTGAACGCAATAAATTAGGTGATATAATTGTAAAAGAAAATAAGGCATATTTGCCTGTTTTAGATGAAATAAGTGGTTATATAATAAGTAATTTATCTCATATTGGGAAATCCCCAATAGAGATAAAGGTTATAGATAATATTAGTGATATACCATCTGTTAATTTTGAAGAAATAGTTATTAATGTTTCTTCTTTACGAGCTGATAGTATTGTTGCAAAACTCTCCAACCTGTCAAGAGCAAAAGCTATTGAGCTTATAGATAGTGGCAAGGTTTTAATAAATTATGTAAAAGCAAAAGATAAAAGTCAAGACATTGTGAAAGACACTAGAATTACAATTAGAGGAATTGGAAAATTTATAATTGGAGATGTTATTGGCGGAACTAGAAGTGGTAAAAAGAGAATTGTAATTAAAAAATATATATAATGTGTAGAGGTGATTTTATGAAGCTTACTCCAATGGATATAAGTAACAAAGAATTTAAAAAGGGATTTAGAGGATACGATACTGATGAGGTTGATGAATTTATAAATGAAATTATAGAAAATTATGAAGAGCTTTATAAAGAAAATTCAAGATTAAAAGAAAATCTATCAAGAGTAAATGAAAAATTAGAACATTATGTTAAGATAGAAAATACTATTCAAAATACATTGCTATTGGCTCAAAATGCAGCTGAGCAAGCTAGAGAAGCATCTCAAAAAGAATCTGAAATGATTTTGAAAAATGCTAATGATGTAGCTAAGAAAATTTTAGATAAGGCTCATAACGATGTAGTTTCAATAAATGATGAATATGAGAAAGTTAAGCAAGAATTTGTAAAGTTTAGAGCTAAATTTAGAAACTTTATGAATGCTCAAACTGAAACTTTTGATGAATTGGAAAAAGATTTAACTAAAAATTATAATATTGCAGAGCCGTTACAAGAAGTAGCTGTAGAAAAAAGCATAGAACTATCCAGTAAAAACATAGAGGAATTAGAAGAAGTTTATACTGAGGATATGGACGAAATAAAGAGCTTTTTCGCTAAAAACTAATACATAAAATCCGTTTAATACGGATTTTTTATTTTTAATAAATTTTAAACTATTGAGTGTAATGTTTTAATGTATTATAATGTGTTAAGAATTATAATGAGTTAACAATTATGAAGAAAGTGGAGATTCGTATTAATGGATGAATTAATATTTAAAATAACTGAAGAAGAAAATATAGGACTTAGAATAGATAAATATTTATCTAATATTATAGAAGGAAAATCAAGATCATTTATACAAGGACTAATTGATTCAGGAGTTGTATTAGTAAATAATAAAGAAGTCAAGAGTAATTACAAATTGAGAAACCAAGATGAAATTATTGTAATTATGCCAGAACCAATTGAACTTGATGTTGAACCGGAGGATATAGATCTTAACATAATATATGAAGATGAAGATGTAATAGTTTTAAATAAATCGCAAGGAGTAGTTGTGCATCCAGCTCCAGGAAATTATAGTGGTACATTAGTAAATGGGTTACTTTATCACTGTAAGGATCTATCAGGTATTAATGGAGTTATACGACCAGGAATAGTTCATAGGATAGACAAAGATACATCTGGAATATTAGTTATTGCAAAAAATGATGATGCACATAATCATTTAGCTAAACAATTTAAAGATCATACTATTAAAAGAGAATATTATGCTTTAGTTGAAGGTAAGTTTAGTAAGATAGAAGGTACAGTAGATAAGCCTATAGGAAGAAATAAGAAAGATAGATTAAAAATGGCTATAGTGGAGGATGGTAAGAGAGCAGTAACTCACTATAATGTACTAGAACAATATAATAATGGAACTGCTTTAGTAAAATGTACTTTAGAAACTGGAAGGACACATCAAATAAGAGTGCATATGGCTTCAATTGGTCATCCTTTAGTAGGAGATCCTTTGTATGGTAATAAAAAGCAAAAATTTAAATTACAAGGGCAAGTATTGCATGCGAAAACATTAGGATTTATTCATCCAAGAAGTAATGAGTATATGGAGTTTGATTCAGACTTACCTAAATATTATTTAGAACTATTAGAAAATATAAGAAAATAGAGGTGGATTAAATGAAATTAAAAGCAAATTTGCTAGATGACAAAGCTATTAAAAGAACCTTAATAAGAATATCTCATGAAATAATAGAAAAAAATAAGGGTGTAGAAAACGTAGTTTTAGTAGGTATTAAAAGAAGAGGATATCCTTTAGCAGAAAGAATTGCAAAAAATATAGAAAGTATTGAAGGAGTAAAAGTTCCTGTTGGTTATGTAGATATAACTTTATATAGAGACGATATTACAGAGATAAAAGACACACCAAGAGTAAATAATATTGACTTAGGGGTAGAGGTTATAGGTAAAAAGGTTATCTTGGTAGATGATGTTTTATATACTTGTAGAACAGTAAGGGCAGCAATTGATGCTATAATTGACTCTGGAAGACCAGAACAAATTCAACTTGCTGTATTAATAGATAGAGGTCATAAAGAACTACCAATTAGAGCTGACTACGTAGGAAAGAATCTTCCTACGGCTAAGAGTGAAATAATAGCAGTTGAAATAGCAGAAATCGATGGAAATGATTCAGTAAAAATTTACGAAGGAAAATAGAGGAGAAAAATATGGAATATAACTTAATTGCAACTACTACCTTTGGTTTAGAAGGTATTACAGCAAAAGAATTAAAAGCTTTAGGCTATGAAGATTTAAAAACTGAAAATGGTAAAGTTCATTTTACTGGAGATGAAATGGATATTGCAATAGCTAATATCCATTTAAGAACTGCAGATAGAATATTAATAAAAATGGGAGAGTTTGAAGCAAGAAGTTTTGAGGAACTATTCCAAGGTACAAAAAATATAAAATGGAGTGAAATAATACCTAAAGATGGTATAATGCATGTTAATGGTAAATCTGTTAAATCAACTTTACATAGCGTTCCAGATTGTCAATCTATAGTAAAAAAAGCTATTGTAGATAGCATGAGCAATTCTTATGGAATAAACCAGTTTGAAGAAAGTGGTCCATTATATAAAATTGAAGTATCAATTTTAAAAGATGTAGTAACATTAACTATAGATACATCAGGACCAGGATTACATAAGAGAGGATATAGAGAAGAGGCAGGTGCAGCACCACTTAAAGAAACTTTAGCAGCAGCAATGGTTCTTATTTCAAGATGGAAGGAAGATTTTGTTTTAGTTGATCCATTTTGTGGTTCAGGTACTATCCTTATAGAAGCAGCTATGATTATGCAAAATATTGCACCTGGAATGTGTAGAAGTTTTACGTGCGAAACTTGGCCAACAATGGATTCAGATATTTTTGAACAAGTAAGAGAAGGTGCTGAAAGAGCAATTAAAAATAAAGATATTAAGTTAATAGGATATGATATAGATGGTAGAATTCTTAAAGTAGCAAGAAGTAATGCTGAAAAGGCAGGAGTTTCAAAATATATTGAATTCCAAAGAAGAGATTTTAAGGATTTTTCAAGTAGTAATAAATATGGATTTATAATTTCTAATCCTCCATATGGAGAAAGATTAGGAGAAAAAAAAGAAGTAGAGCAGTTATATAAAACATTTGGAAGTTTTAAAAAGAAATTTTTCAATTGGGATTATAATATTCTTACATCTTATGAAGGATTTGAAGGGCCATTTGGAAAAAAATCAAGTAAAAATAGGAAATTATATAATGGTAAATTAAAATGCTATTACTACCAATATTTTGATAATGAGCTTATTAAAAATGATGGTGATATGCTCATAAATCATATATAATATTTAATTTAAGTAATACTACAAATTACAAAAGCAACAAAACATTATTAATTATTGGATGCATTTAATTAAGTATAAAATTTTTATTGAAGGCTAAATTAAAGAAACCATATTTGCAAATACAAGATATGGTTTCTTTTTTATTATTTTATTATTTTATTATTTTCAATTTTTAAATTACTATATAATGATGGTTCTGTATATAAAGTATAGTTAGTATGATATATAACCATACCGGGTTTTGAGCCATTAGGTTTCTTTAAGTTTTTTACTTTAGTATAATCAACAGGAACTTTTGTAGAGTTCTTAGCTTTACTATAATAAGCAGCAAGTATTCCAGCTTCTTCTAAAGCTATATCAGATGGATTATCGCTACAAAGTATAACATGTGACCCAGGAATATTTTTTGTATGGAGCCATGTATGGTTTTTATTAGCAAACTTTAATGTTAAATAGTCATTTTGAATGTTATTTTTACCAATATAAATATCTATTCCATCAGAAGAAATTAAATGTATAGGCTTAGATGATTTATCTTTTTTATTATTTTTATTAGTATTTTTGAATTTTAAGTATCCAGTTTCAATTAATTCTTTTTTTATATCATCTATTTCAATATAGCTTTCACAATTTAATATGTTTGTCATAACTGAATTTAGATATTCAAGTTCTTCTGTATTTTTTTCTAATTGTTCTAATGCAGATTCTTCAGATTTTTTTAGTTTATTATATTTTTTATAAAGATATTGTATATTTTCAGATGGTGTCTTATTTTCATCCAGTTTTATAGTTACATATTCTTCTTCAGCATTATAAAAATTTAATAAGGATATTTCTTTTAATCCTTTTTTTAACATATATATATATGAGGTTAATAAATCACCATTAATCTTATATGTTTCTTTTTCTTCACATTCTTTAAGAATATTTTTTAATTTCTTAGCTTTATTGTTACATCTATCTATATTAGTTGAAATTAATTTTTGCAAATCTGTAGATCTATTTAATAATCTATCTTGTTTATCTTTTACTGTAAAAAATTCATCAAGCAATTCACTTGGATTTTCAAAAGATATTGAAGAATAAGCACTTTCTAAATTACTTAATTTGACACAATGGAAATCCTTGAAAACTTCTTTATCTTTATAGATCTTAAAATTAAAATTATTTTCTAGATTTATCATAAAATTTTTAAAGAAATTAAAAATATTTTCTTGATTTATGGTATTATTATCTTGTAGGAAATTTTCATATATACTTATTGATAGAGATTTACTTATACCAGTAAATGTCTTCGAAAATATTCCTTCATCAATACTTATATCATTATTATTTAAATATGAATCAAAATCATTAATTGAGAAATCAAAGGGATTTAGTTTGTTAGAGCTAGGAGGATATACATAATTTACACCAGGATATAAAACTCTATAAGTATTTATATCAGCCGAAATATGCTTAATACATTCCATAACTTTATTGTCTCTTTCTCTAACAAGAGTTATATTACTATGCCTTCCCATAATTTCAACTATTAATATATATTTACTATCGAATCCTAATTCATCGGTAGACTCAATATGCAATTGAAGAATTCTATCACCATTTAATTGAGTTATGTCTGTTATTCGACCACCAATTAAATATTTTCTCATAACCATTGTAAACATTGGTGCTTGTAAGGGGTTAGGCTTACTTATATTAGTTAAATGAATTCTAGGAAACTTAGAAGAAGCTGAAATTAATAATTTTATATTTTGTCTATCTTTTCTTAGAGTTAAAATTACTTCATCTTTTTCTGGTTGATTAATTTTATCTATTTTACAGTTTAATATTGATTTTTTTAAATCATATACTAAACTATATAAGTAGATGCCATCCAAAGCCATAAGTATCATCCTTTCTTTGGTAATAAGATAAAGATAGTATAACACTTAATTAGCAAATTTATCAATGGCATATAAGGTTAAGGGGGGAGTTTTTATGAATTTTATAAAAATGCAAGGATTAGGAAACGATTTTATTTTTATTAGAGATGATGAAAATGAGCTGATTAAAACTGAAACTGAAATTGCTAAAACTGTTTGTAATAGAAGATTTGGAATAGGGGCAGATGGATTAGTTATAATAAGAAAATCTAATATTGCAGATGCTAAAATGGTAATAATAAATAGTGATGGATCTCGTGCTAATATGTGTGGAAATGCTATTAGGTGTTTTGCAAAATATTTATATGAATATGAATTAGTGGAAAAGAATATAATTAGCATAGAAACTGGAGATGGAATAAAGTTTGTAGAACTTTATATAAATGATAAAAATAAGGTTGAATTAGTTAAAGTCAATATGGGAAAGGCAAGTTTCAGCGGCAAAGATATTCCTTTAAATAATAAAAACTCATTAATAAATGAAGTAATTAAAATTGAAGAAAAGGAATATCAATTAACTACCTTATTGATGGGAGTACCTCATACTATTTTAATTAATAATAATGATGAATATAATATTAGTGAAGGAAAAGCTATAGAAAAAAATAGTTTATTTATTGAAGGAACAAATGTTAATTTTGTAAAAGTAATCGATATTAACAATATAGAGGTAAAAACTTGGGAAAGAGGTGCTGGAGCTACTTTGGCTTGTGGAACAGGATGTTGTGCCTCAGTTGTGGCTTTAAAAAAATTAGGGGTATGCTCAAATAAGGTTAATGTAGAAACTTTAGGAGGAAATTTAGTGGTAGAGATTATAAATAATGATGTATATATGATAGGATCTGCAGAGTTTATTTGTAAAGGTGAGCTATATTAATTAAAAGAGGTAAAAGATGAATAAAAAAAGAATAAGGAATATTTTCCTTGTTAATTTTATTTTGTTAATAAGTATATTTCTTTATGGATGTAAAAGTGAAATAGAAGAAGAAAATAAAGTTGATATACTAAATGGAGCAATTGCCATAGAAAATTCAGGGGAATACAAAATTTATAATTTAACAAATGATAAATATGAAAAAGTAGATACTGAATATATAATTACAGCTTATGATTTAGAAAGTGGTAATTTTATATATAATGAAAATGGTGAATATAAAATAAAATATCTAGGGAAAGAAGAAAGAATAGAAGACGGGAAGAAAGTCATTTCACCTAAGATAGCACAAAATGGAGAATATTTAGCTTATTTTTTAAAGGATGAATTCTTAGATTTAAAAATTAAAGATTTGTCTAAAAATAAGAATATATCAATTGATACTAAGGTTTCAATTTCAGGTGAGTTAGTTGACTGGCTAAATGAAAATACTTTAGTATATTATGGAATAAGTGAAGATAAAATTAATGGAATATTTACTTATAACATTAATAATAATGAAGAAAAGCTTTTATATAAATTAGATTTAGGATACGTTGAATTTTTAAAAGTTTTAGATAATGGAATAGTTTTTGTTCAAGAAAAAGAAGGAAAACAAAAGATATTAAAAGTTATAGACGAATCTGGGGAAGTTAATGAAGTAATAGAAGATGTTTTGGATGTTAGTGATGTTGAGTCTACTCCAGATGGTATATTCATACTGGGTAAACTGGAAAATAATAGCTATTCATTATACAAGTATCATGATAAGAAAGCTAGGAGATTAGTGTATGATTTCCCAAAATTAATAAATTTAGAAAAAGGTCTTTCTAAAGATAAGGATGGTAATATAATCTTTGTTGGTGGTGAAGATGTTATAACAGAAAAAGTATATAGATGTACTAACGATGCTATAAGCATAATTGATGGTGAGTCGGGAACATACAATTTTATAGAGTGTAGATAAAGATATTTATAATTTATTTTATAAATATCTTTTTTCTTTAATTTTATATGTATAATTTTAACTTTATTGGATATAAATTTAAATGGTGATGTTATATGAGTATTTTTGAATTTGACTTGGAGAAAGTTAATTTAGAAATAGCTAGAAAATTAAATAAATTAAAAGCTATAGAAAATATATGTTTACCTATTATGATAAAGGAAGATAGAGTAATAGTACTAGCATCAAAGGAGATATTAGAAAATAAAGAGGAAATAGAGTTTTTGTTTAATAAAAAAATAAAAATTATAAAATTAAGTGAAGACTTTATTAATGAACTAATTAAAAATATATTTTTAGGAGAACTAGAGGAGCTATTTGATGTATTATTACTTAAAGCAATAGAATTAAATGCATCAGATATTCATTTTGAGCCCCATAGGGAAGATGTTTTCATAAGATTTAGAGTTGATGGTATATTAATAGGAGTTACAAAAATAAAAAATGCAGAATATCAAAAATTATTATCCAAAATAAAAGTATGTGGGAATATGGATATTACAGAAAAAAGAAGGCCTCAGGATGGTAAAAGTCTAATAAAAGTAAATGGAAAGAACTATGATTTAAGATTATCTACTATTCCGATAATCTATGGCGAAAAATTAGTAATTAGAATCCTATATGGAGAAATATTTAATTATAATATTGATAGTTTAAATTTAAATACAAATCAAATAAAAAAAATAAAAAAGATACTTGGACTAAAAAATGGATTAGTAATTATTAATGGCCCTACAGGAAGTGGAAAATCAAGCTCTCTATATTGTATCTTAAAAGAAATTAATAAAAAAGATATTAATATCACAACTTTAGAAGATCCAGTGGAAGTAATAATTAAGGGTATAAATCAAGTTAGTTTAAATAGGAAAGCAAACATTACATTTGCAACTGGACTAAGAAGTATATTAAGACAAGATCCTGATGTTCTAATGATTGGAGAAATTAGAGATGAAGAAACTGCTAATATGGCAGTTACTGCATCTCTAACTGGACATAAAGTATACTCTACAATTCATACAAAGACTCCCCAAGAAGTATATTTTAGACTTGAAGATATGGGGGTAAAACAATATTTAATTAAGGATTCTTTGATTGGAATAATTTCACAGAGGTTGATAAGAGTACTTTGTGATAACTGCAAAAGAGAAGACATAAAATTTTATTTTAAAGGAAAAGAAGTAATAAATTATAAATCTATTGGATGCAGTAATTGTAACTATACAGGTTATAAAGGGAGAAAAGTAGTGAGCTCAGTTATATTTATTGATAAAGAAATCAAAAAAGATATTTCAAATATTTTCCAGGAAATAAGAGGTCTAAATAATGAAGAAATGATAGATAACTTAAATGAACTATTAACTGATGGAAAAATATCTGTTACAGATTACAATAATTTCATAATAGAAGAAGGTATTAGTTATGAAGAAAATAAAATTGATATTTAATAAGCCCGATTTTAATAGTTTAAGCTTATTATCAGGGAATATGGCAATGCTTCATAAAGAAGGAATTTCTCTTTTAATTATGATAGATTTAATTATGGAATTACCATTAAGAAAATCTTATAGAGAAAGTATGAAAAATATTAAAGACTTTATTGTTGAAGGAAAATCGTTAAATGAAAGCTTTAACGAATTTAATGATTTGTATCCAGAGTTTTTTGTTGGAATGGTCTCTATGGGAGAAAAAAGTGGTAATTTATCGGAAGTTTTAAAGGGTTTAGAAGAGTATTATGATAAAATTAGCTTTATCAAATCTACAATTAAAAATGTTTTATCATATCCAATCTTATTATTCTTATCTATTATTACAGTTTTTATATTCATTGCTTTTGTAACCATACCTAGTTTATATGATTTTTATCTTAACTTAAACATAGAAATACCTAGTGTGTGTAAGTTTCTTTATAATATTGTAAATTATATAAAAACTAATCCAATATATTCTTTGATATACTTTCTTTCTTGGGGAATTTTGCTACCATATATAATCTATAGGTTTTATTTAAAAGAGTATATCAAAGTGTTATTTAATAAAATAAAAATAATTAGAGAGTTTAACGAATTTGTTTTTATTTCACTTCTATCTATAATAATTAGAAGTGGTGTGAATTTGTCAAATGGATTAATGTACTCTGCAACAAGCTTTAAAAATTCAAATTTAAAAGAAAAATTCATACTCTTAAATTCAAGTATATTGAAAGGTGAAACAATATCTGAGAGCTTAAAGAAACAAGGTAACTATTCCAATTATACAATTTCTATAATAAAGCTGGGAGAAGAAGGTGGAGCTATGGATGAAAGATTAAAATCCCTTTCTACTCATTTAGAAAAGAAATTATTATCAGATATAAATAGATATATGGCAATTCTACAACCAGCATCAATTTTAATTATGGGTGCTTTTGTAATAATTTTTTTGATGATATTTATTGTTCCTTTATTTAGTTCATTATTAGATGGTGGATTATAATGAAAAAAGGTGGTTATACACTTATAGAATTGATAATAGTGTTATCAATAATTGCATTATTGGCAACAGTTGGCTTTAGTGGTGTTAAATATTTTAAGGATAAAAGTGAAAGTTTAAAACTTCAAAATAATGTGTATGAAGTTAGAGCATTGTTAAGTTTTGCAAAGAGCTATTGTAGGAAAAATAAAGTGGTTGGAAATATAGCTATAAATAAGAACAAGAAAGAAGTTGTATTTGAAGTGCTTGAATTAAATCATAAATTAACAAAGATATTAAAGCTGGATAATGATATTAATGTATCATCAAATTTTCAAGGTGGAATTAATAATATTAATAGAGAAGGTTTTATAAAGACAGCAGGAACTATAAGTTTATCATATAAAAATAATAAATTTATTGAAATAACAGTATCTGTTGGAAATGATATTATAAGAGGAAATGATATAGATGAAAATGAAGGAGATATAATAGATTGAAAAAAGGAAGTACTTTGGTTGAAAGTATAGTAGCACTTGGAATTTTATTAATTGCAGCAACTTTAGCAGTAGAAATTGGAATAGTTGCTGCTAAGTCTAGAAAAATAAGAAATATAAAAAATGAAGCAGATAGAGTAGCTTATGCAATAGAAAGTGAAATAAAATATAATGTTACATTAGAAGAACTAAATAGAGCTTTTAATGGAGGCAAATTATCGTATAACTACTCAAAAGATATTTTAAATAAACTTATTACCACACCTATACTAGAGATAGAGAGGGGGAATGGTATTACAGTGGAGAAGTTAAATAATTCCATTTTTACTGGTGAAAAAGCTTCAAAAGCAATTTTATTAAAAATAAGAGTTAGCGATGAAGAGGGAGGGATTTTATGTGAAAGAGAATTTATTAAATCTTATTGGATGGAAAAGAAGTAAAAGTAATAAAAGAAAGCGATGTTTTACTTTAATAGAACTTATTTTAGTTATGTTTATCCAATTAATTTTACTTAGTTTATCTTTTAAAATTGCCTTAACTGCTAATAAAAACTATACAAAATTAATAAAAGATGCATTATCACAAGATTCTTTTGATGATGCAATATTGAATATCGATAGATTGCTAAAAACACAAATGGTTAAATCAATAGAGATTCAAGAGAGTGACTTAAATAATAATGCTATGATAAAAATAACATACAAAATTGATCACAATAAAAATGAAGTTAAAGATAAAAGAATTTTTTTAGATAATGTAAATAGAAAAATAGTTTTAGAAACATATAAAGATGGCAAAAGAAAAGGTATTAACATAATAATGAGAGAAGTGTCTAGTTTTATAATAACGAAGAAAGAGAAAATATATTATTTAAAGATAAATAGTCTTAGTGGTGAGGAAAGAGTAATATGCATATAAAAAATGGGTTTAAAAAAAGAGGATATGCATTTATTGAAAGCTTAATAGTGTTCTTATTTGTAATTTTTATTGTAAACCTTTCAATAAAAATAATATACAATAACTATTTAAAATCTCAAAATTATTTAACATATAAGGATTTGTATACTCTAGAAGTAGATGAAGAAAGGGTTTTAGAAATTATAAATACTAAGGCAGAAGGTAATAATCTAGATCAGGAAAAACTTTTAAAGGAAGTGAATAAAAAAAAGTCTGAAGATTATCCTGAATTAACAAAAGTAGAATTCATATACCAAGATGGAAGCTATTACTTAAAAAAGAAAAAGGAAAATTCAGCTATGTATATTGAATTAAATGAAAATAAAGTTGATAATAAAACTTATTTTACCCCAACTACTTATAAAACTAAATATATTTATATAAAGGAGTAAAGAAATGGTTAATTCTATAGGTATATTTGAAAATAAGTATTATTGCAATGGATATGAGTATGAGTGCTATAATATAAATTCATTGTTAGAAAAGCTAGGTAGCAAAAGAAAATTATTAATCTTATCACAACAAATATTTATAAAGAAATATGAAATTTATAATAAAAGAATAAATGTTGATAGATTCATTGAAAAGAAGATATCAGAGGATTTCTCAGATAAGAAAAATTTATTATTTCATTATGAATTTTTAAAAAGTTCAAAGATTCTTTATATCTATTCTATAAGATGTGAAAACTTACTTGATTTATGTAAAGATATTAATTATCTTAAGGTAGAGCCAGTACAATTTTTAGTAAAAGAATATATTATAAAAAAGATAAAGGGAAGCAAATCATCAATAATAATATATAGAATTAAGGGATTATTTCATTTAATAAATATAGAAAATGGAGCTCTTGAAAATTCTTATATAACTAATGATGCTGAAGATATAAAGAAATTTATAATAGAGTATAAAACTCAAAATAAAAAGCTAATTATTGATAAAAGTATAAAAGATGTGACTGATAATAATTATGACTATATTATAAATATAGGAGAAAAAATTTATGAAAAAATATTTAAAAAATAAGAACTTTATACCAAATGAGTTTATAGAGAAGATAGGTATAAATGAAAATAAGAAAAATAACAAACTAATATTAATACTATTAATGCTAAATATAATAGTTATTCCTACATCAGCAAATAGAGTTTTACATAATAAAGAAAATGTAGAAGTATATAATAATAATTTAGATGATAATATAAATACTGAAAAAGGTTTTAAAAAAGAAGATATAAAGGAATTGATAAATAATATCTTACCTAATATTTTAAGTATGAATATACAAAATAATAATGGATCCATTAAGGTGAAGGGAAAAGAAAATGTTTTTATAATAGAAGAGAAAGGTATAATAAAGATAAAATCCATTATTAAAGATGAACAAAATGATTTCACATTAGAGGTTAGTATATGAAAAGAATTAAAACACTGCATTTGATAGTTATAGTTATAACAATTATCCAAGTATGTCTATTAATTTTTTATAAAAAAGATTTATCTAAAGAAGTTGTACCATGTATAACGGAAGTGAAAAATGTTAAATATATAAAAGATATAGAGAATGAATTTAATGATGTAAATAATTCAACGATATTAAGTTATAATAAGATAGATGAAAGTAATTGGATAGTAAAATGCGTCTTAAAAGGTGATAAAAATGAGATTCTAGATGCATTAAATAAATTAGATGATTACTATATAAATAATTATAATTTAAATTATGACAAAGAAAATATATTACTAGAGATGGAGTTAAAAAGTAAATAATGACAATATTTTTTAGAAGTTATTATAAGTAATTGCATTTATTTGTGAATTTTGATAAAATATTTTTGTTATGTCATAAACATTGTTGAAGTTATGACTATTTAGGTAACAAAGAGTTATACTAAATATATGGAATAAAGTTTTTGGAGGGATATTTAATGATATCAGCAGGAGATTTAAGAAAAGGTACTACTTTCGAGCATGAAGGACAAGTTTATACAGTAATAGACTTCTTACACGTTAAACCAGGTAAAGGTGCAGCATTTGTAAGAACAAAATTAAGAAATGTTATTTCTGGTGGTGTTACTGATACAACTTTTAACCCAACAGCTAAATTACAAGAAGCGGTAATTGAAAGAAAAGAAATGCAATACCTTTATTCAGATGGAGAACTATACTACTTCATGGATCAAGAAACTTTTGAACAAATTCCATTAAACTACGAAAAAGTAGAAGATGCTATAAAGTTCATAAAAGAAAATATGTTTGCTGTAATAAAGTTCTATAAAGGAGAAGCTTTCTCAGTAGAAGCTCCAAACTTTGTTGAATTATTAATAACTCAAGCAGACCCAGGAATAAAAGGAAACACTGCTACAAATGCAATGAAGCCTGCTACATTAGAAACAGGTGCAGTTGTAAATGTTCCTATGTTCGTTAATGAAGGAGACGTAATCAGAGTAGACACTAGAACTGGTGAATACATGGAAAGAGTATAATAACAAAAGCTAAGTTTTTACTTAGCTTTTTTATTCTATAAAAATTACAATAAAAGTTAAATAAACATAAATTTATATATAAAATATCCAATATTAGGGTATAATTTGAATAGACAGTATTTCTATTTAAAAGGAAGTGAAGATGTGAAGGATATAAAAGATAAAATAGAAAATATTAAAACTAATGTTACTAACATAAGTGATGATAAATATCAAAATATTTTTAGCAGTATTTTATCAGTTTTAGATGAAATGTCAGATGTAATTGAAGATATGAATAATAGACAAGATTATTTAGAAGAAAATGTGCAATACATAGATGAAGATCTTACAGGTTTACAAGATGAATTATTTGAAGAAGTTTCAATAGAAGATCTTATAGAAATGGAAGATGAATATATCGAAGTAAATTGTAAAAATTGCAATAAGCCACTTTTTGTTGAAAAAGATGCTATAGATAACAATAAATCAATACCTTGTCCATTTTGTCAGGAAGAAGCAATTTAATTAAATTAAGAATAAGAAATTATTATCAAAAAAACTATCAGTTGGTTAGCTGATAGTTTTTTTGTTTTAATAAGATTTTATATTGAGAATGAAATTTAAAATAACTTATATTACAGCTTAATAGCAAAATAATATTGATTTGTGAGTTACAATAAGTATTTAATATCTCATCTAATAAGTATATTAATATTGATTTTAATTATATAAATAATTAACTTAAGTAAATATAAAAAAATATACGAATACAAGAGAGAATTTTAAAATATTAATTAAACTAATAGATATTTATAAAAAACATATCTCTATAATTAACTTTAATTTTTTTTAGTTAATTAAAAATATTTTACATATTTTATTATAAGTATGAATATTATTTTATAGAGAGAAACAAGTTTGATATATAACATTAGAAAAGGAAGTGATGAAGTGAGAAATGAGGAGGAGATTTTAAAGGTATTGCCTTTAAAGATTAGTAATGAACTAAGAGAAATACTTTTAAAAGAACCTGTCCAAGAAATAAGGATAAAAGCTCATAAGCCGATAATAGTTAATTTAGCATATAAGGAAATAATATTAAAATATGTAACTACAGTTGATGATATAAAACAAATTTTAGTGAAGATATCAAATTATTCATTATACGCTTATGAAGAAGAAATAAAGCAAGGATATATTACAATTAAAGGTGGACATAGAATAGGAATAGCTGGAGAATGTGTTTTAGTAAATGGAGAGGTAAGAACTATAAGAAATATATCTTCTTTAAATATAAGAATATGTAGAGAAGTAATAGGATGCTCAAATGAAATTATGAAGTACATAACTAAAGAAGACAGAGTATTTAATACCTTGATAGTATCTCCACCTAAATGTGGTAAAACAACTATTTTAAGAGATATAGCTAAAAACATTTCAACTGGGATGCCTATTGTAAATTTGAAAGGGAAAAAAGTATCGATTATAGATGAAAGAAGTGAGATAGCTGCTTGTTTTAATGGAGTTCCACAATTAGATGTTGGGATTAGAAGTGATATTTTAGATAATTGCTTAAAAAAAGATGGAATGATAATGGCTATTAGGAGCCTATCTCCAGATATACTGATTTGTGATGAAATAGGAACTGATGGGGATATAGAGGCTCTTCACATGGCATTTAATTCTGGAGTTAATATTATTGTTACTATTCATGGATATAGTATAGATGATATATATAAAAGAAAAGTTTTTAAAGATTTATTAGAAAATTCTATTTTAGATAGAATAGTAATTTTAAGCAATAGAAATGGCGTAGGAACAATTGAGCAAATATATTCAATAGGATTGGAGGGGGAATTTAAGTGCTTAAGATAACAGCAGTTATCATTATATTTTTATCTTGTACCTATATAGGATTTTACTATGGTGAAAATTTTAAAAAGAGGAGTAAGCAACTTAATTCGATATTAAAATCAATTTTGTTTTTAAATAATGAGGTAATATATGCAAATACACCTCTTCCTGAAGCTTTAAAATATATTTCATTAAAGGTTGAAGCTCCTATAAATTCTATTTTATCAGCTGTGTCAGATAAGCTTTTGAATGGAGAAAGTACAAGTGTATATGAAGCCTTTGAAAATGAGTTCAAAAACAATGAATCAGAATTTAATTTAAATGAAGAGGATAAAAGAATAATAAAAGATTTTTTGAGATCACTTGGGGAATCAGGAGTTTACGGACAAGATAAATTATTTAACCTAACAATAGAAAATATGAAATTAAACTGCAAATCTGCTGAAGAATTAGCAAAGAAAAATGTAAAGATGTATAGAGCTATAGGGGTATGTATAGGCGCTATGATTTCGATTTTTTTAATTTAGTAGGAGGGTAATAAATGCTAGACGTAACTATTATATTTAAAATAGGGGCTATGGGTGTCCTTCTTGTAGTCTTAGAGAAAGTATTAAAAGCTAGTGGTAAAGATGAAATTGCAACAATAGCAAATATTGTAGGGATAGTAATAATTCTAATTACAGTAATAAGCCTTATAGGAGATCTATTTAATACTGTAAGAACTATGTTTATGTTATAGGTGTTATTATGGATATTATTAAGATTGTTGCATTTGCTTTTGCTGCATTATTTATGTTTCTTCTCTTTAAAGATAAAAGAAGCGATATATCAACATTAATATCTTTATCTGCAGGAGCTATAATTTTCTTAGTTGTAATTACACAACTTAATGATGTAATTTACTTTATAAAGAATATAGCAGATAAAGCTAATATTGATATGGTATATATAGGAGTTGTTTTAAAAATACTAGCTATAGCATATTTAGCCACATTTTGCAGTGAAATATGCAAAGATGCAGGAGCTGCTAGTATAGCTAGTAAGGTTGAATTTTCGGCTAAAATTTTGATATTAACATTAGCAATACCAATACTTATGGCTGTCCTTCAATCAATTTTACAAATATTGTAGGTGTTTTTATGATAAAAAATATTTTCACAAAGAGAATTATATTAGTTATAAGTATAATTATTATAGCTTTTGTATTTCTTCCTAGTAAAAGTGCTTTAGCTAATGAAAATGATATTAATAGTATAAATATTAATAATCAAACATCTAAGGAAGAAATTAAGATAGAAAATGAGGAAGTCAATAATAAATTAGATTCACTATATAACTATATAAATAATATGAAATTAGATATTGAGATAATGAATGACCTAGATCCAGTTGATTATATTAAGGGATATATAAAAAATGGAGAAGGAAATTTATCGTTTAAAACTATTAGCGATGCTGTTATAAGTTTCTTATTTAAGGAAGTTAAAACAGTACTTGCATTATCAATAAGCATAATAGTAATTGCAATAATATGTGCACTACTTAAAAATTTACAAACAGCATTTTCAAATGAAGGAATATCAAATATAGCATTCTTTGCATGTTATGCTTTACTGATAGTTATATTATCTAGAAGTTTCATAGTTTCTATAAATATAGCAACTAATATAATACAAGATTTATCAAATTTTATGAGTGCTGTTTTACCTGTATTAGTTATGATGATTGGAACAATTGGAGGATTTACACAAGCAGCAACTATGGATCCTATAGTAGTTGGAGCAACATTAATTATTCCAAGAATATATACAACAGTAATAATACCATTAATACTTATTACCTTTGTTTTAGAATTTGCAAACAATATTTCTACGGAACATAAAATAAGTAATTTGTGTAAATTAACAAAGCAAATTACTATATGGCTTCAAGGTATAATTCTAACTATCTTCATAGGATTATTAACGGTAAGGGGGATAACATCATCAACTATTGATGCTGTTACATTAAAAACTGCTAAATTTGCTATAGATAATTTTATACCTATAGTAGGAAAAGCTTTTTCAGATGCTATAGCGTCTGTAGCAGGATATTCACTAATAATAAAAAATGCTGTAAGCTCTATTGGATTAATCATAATAATACTTATGATGCTATATCCTATAATAAAGTTAGTATTAATTTCATTTGTATATAAATTGACAGCAGCAATTATAGAGCCAATAAGCGATAAAAGAATAACAAGTTCAATAGCATCAGCAGGTGATTCTTTGATACTTATAATGTCATGTGTATTATCGGTAAGCCTCATGTTCTTTGTATTACTTGGAATTATGGCATCAGCAGGCAAATTTGTTATAGGAGGGTAAAGAGGGATATGGAAGAAATAAAAGGATTTGTAATAACCCTAGTTACTATGCTTATATTAATGACGGCAATTGAATTTATAGCTCCTGATAACAATATGAAAAAGTACTTAAAATTTGTTTTAGGCTTAATTCTTATATCTGCTATGTTATCTCCAATAATTTCTTTGTTTAGTAAAGGTGAAGAAAGTATTTCTTTACAGATACAAAATTATATAGAGCTTAGCGAAAATGAAAGTGTCGAAGTAAGTAAGAATTATAAGATTAATAATGAAAATGCATTTAAGGAAAATTTAGAGCAAAATTGTAATAGACTTTTAAAAGAAAAGTTTTCTGATAAAGAATTTATTAGTGACATAGATTGTAAAGTTGATATGAGTAACATTAACTACTCTATTGAAAAAGTTCAAATAGGGGTTAAAAATAAAGATGTTTCGAAAGTACAAAAGATAATTATAAATGCACAGGAAGACAGTCAAAGCGTATCTTCTCAGGATGGAAAAGTAAATAACGAAGATGAAATAATAAGTTACTTAGCAGAAGCTTTAAATGTTTCTCAAGATAAAATAGAAGTGTATAAAGTAAATTGATGGGAGTGAGAAAATGGGGAAAGGTGATTGGAAAAAAGAGCTAGCTAACGTTATAAATGATAAAAAGTTTTTAAATGCAGTTTGTATTGCATTAGTCTTAGCTTTTGTTTTATTAGCTATTAGCTTTTTGACAACTGGCAGAAAAAAAGAAACAAAACCAACAAGTGTAAACACTACTACGCAAAATTCATCTGATTTACAAAATCAATCAGATGAAATAATGGATAGTTATGAAGCTCAAGAAAAAAAAGAGTTGAAAAATCTTTTAACAAAAATAGAGAACGTAGGAGAAGTTGAGGTTATGATTTACTTTAAAAGTGGAGAAGTAAAGGTTCCAGCAACAGAAAATACTACCCAAGAAGCAACAACAGAAGAAACAGATAATCAAGGTGGAAAGAGAACGAATACTCAGCAAACTGGTGGAAGTAAAGTTGTTATGGCAGGTGATGGAAGCAAAAATGAACCATATATTTTACAGACTAATAAGCCAGAAATTAGTGGAGTGGTTATAGTAGCCGAAGGCGCAAGCAGTAGTAAAGTTAAATATGATATACAGGTAGCTGTGTCTAGTTTATATGGAATTTCTATAGATAAGGTTAATGTATATCCTATGAAAAATTAGCATATAATTAAAATGAAAAAAAGATGGGGGGAAATTAAAATGACAAAAAAACAATTTGGTATTATTTTCACACTAATGGCTCTTATAGTATGTGTAGGAGTTATTGCAGCAAAATTAAATAAGACGGGGTTAAATGATCCAACAGATTTTAGCCAAGTAATATCACAAGGAACAGAAGAAGATAAGGATAATGAAAAGAAAGATGATAAGGAAACTTTAGGAACTCAAGATTATTTCTATAGCTTAAGAAGTGAAAGAGATCAAAAGGACGCAGCAACTATCCAACAATTAACTTCATTAAAAAATGATGTAAATACATCTCAAGAACAAAAAGATCTTGCAGATAATGAATTAAGAGAAAAGACTATGCTTATAGATAAAGAAAGTAGAATAGAAGTAAATGTTAAAAATCAAGGATTTGAAGATGCATTATGCTCAATAGAAGGTAATAAAGTTAGAATAGTTGTTAAAGCTGATGAAGTAACAGAAGCTGATAGTGCAGCAATTCAAGAAATAGCTGAAAATGTTTCTGGGATTAGTGATGTGATAATAGAATCAAAGAAATAATTCATTGTAATATAATTATTGGTTTGATATAATAAACATAAGAAAAAAAGAGTTTTGTCATCAAAACGCTTAGGAGGTAAGTACATGGAAAATAAAAACTATGATGATAATCTAGGGATAGTAAAAATTTCTGATGAAGTTGTTAGTGTAATAGCAGGAATTGCAGCTGAAGAAATTAAAGGCGTAGAAGACTTACAACAAATGGGTGGTAACAACATATCACAATTGCTAAAAGGTAAGAAGAATGTAGGAAAAAATGTAAAAGTAACATTAAGCGAAAATAGTGCTATAATAGATTTAAATTTAGCAGTAGAGTATGGTGTAAAAATACCAGAAGTAGTAAATGCAGTTCAAGAAAATGTTAAAAAGACTGTTGAAGCAATGACTGGATTGAATGTTGAATATGTTAATATAAATGTTCAAAGCATTTACTTACCAAAAACTGAAAAAGAAGAAAGTAAGGAAAATTAATTTCACCCTCTGATTTTTCAGAGGGTGTTTTCCTTGTGCTTTAAATAAATTTGTTGTAGTATATTTATGATTAGAAAGTTTTAGAAGGTTAATAATATTAGTAGTAAGAACACTTAGGAGGATAAGATGAATAGAAAAAGATCTAGAGAAATAGCCATGGAATTACTTTTTGGGATGACTTTAAGCAAAAATACATTAGAGGAAACAATAGAAACATTTATAGAAGATTATGAAATGAATTTAAAAACTATAGATTTAGAATACATAAAAGGGATTTTAGCTAAGGTTGAAGAAAATATAACTGTAATAGATAAAAAAATAGAAGAAGCATTAACAAATTGGAAGCTAGATAGAGTATCAAAGGTTAATCTTTCAATATTGAGATTAGCAATTGCAGAAATGCTTTATGTAGAAGACGTTCCAGAAAAGGTTGCTATAAATGAAGCAATTGAATTAACAAAAAAATATTCAGACGAAAAAAGTGTTTCATTTGTAAATGGAGTTTTAGATAAAGCATTTAAGAGTTTATAAAATGTAATGGGGGTATTTTTCATGGGGAAAATTTTAAATGGTAAAGAAATTTCAAATAATGTAAAAGAAGAAATAAAAGAGTACATATTAAAAAGAAAAGAGTTAGGGCTTAGACCTCCAAAGATAGTATCAATTTTAGTAGGAAATGATGGTGGATCTGTCTACTACATTAATAGTCAAGAAAAAGTAGCAACTTCACTTGGTTGTAATTTTGAAAAACTATTACTTAATGAAGATATATTAGAAGAGGAACTATTAAGAAAAATAGAACTATTAAATTCTGATGAAAAAGTAGATGGAATAATATTGCAACTTCCTCTTCCGCAAGGATTTAATGAGAAGAAAATAATAAATGCCATTTCCCCAGCAAAAGATATAGATTGTTTAACATATATTAATCAAGGCAAATTATATTGTAATGAAAAAACATATTTGCCTTGTACCCCAAATTCAATAATAACAATATTGGAGAGATCAAATATTGAACTTGAGGGTAAAAATGTTGTAGTTATAGGAAGAAGTAATATTGTAGGAAAACCAGTATCACAATTATTATTAAATAAAAATGCTACAGTTACAATTTGCCATTCAAAAACTAACAACTTAAAAGAGGTTTGTAAAGTAGCAGATATTATTGTAGTAGCAATAGGAAAGCCTAAATTTTTAACTGATGAATATGTAAATAGTAATTCTATAATAATTGATGTTGGAACCTCATCTTTAAATGGTAAAATTACTGGAGATGTAGATTTTGATAAAGTAGAGCCGATTGTACAAAAGATAACACCAGTTCCAGGAGGAGTTGGAGCTTTAACTACGACTCTACTTATAAAAAATTCATGTGAGGCGTTAGAGAACAATGAGAATTAAAACTTTAACAGTTAGTGAACTTAATAACTATATCAAAAAGACATTAGATAATGATTTTATTTTAAACAATCTTTTAGTAAAGGGAGAAATATCAAATTTAAAATATCATAGTAGTGGACATATATATTTTTCTTTAAAAGATTCAGTAAGTAAAATTAATTGTGTTATGTTTAAAAGTAATAGCGTGGATTTAGACTTTAAATTAACTGAAGGAATGGAAGTTGTAGCTAATGCTAGGTGCTCAATTTATCCAGGAACTGGATCACTTCAATTATATATAGAAAAGTTACAAAAAGAAGGTATTGGTGAACTACATATAAAATTTGAAAAACTTAAGAAAAAGCTTCAAGAAGAAGGTTACTTTGATGAGAAGTATAAAAAAACAATACCTAGAATGCCAAAGAGAATAGGGGTTGTAACATCAGAAACTGGAGCTGTTATAAGGGATATAATAAATGTATCAAAGCGAAGGAGTAGTTTAATTGATATTGTATTATATCCTGCTCTAGTTCAAGGTGAAGGCGCTTACAGAACAATAATCGATGGAATTAAATATTTTAATGATACTAAAAGTGTGGATGTTATAATAATTGGTAGAGGTGGAGGTTCAATAGAAGAGTTATGGAATTTTAATGAGGAAGCTTTAGCTAAAGAAATATTCAAATCTAAGCTACCTATAATTTCAGCTGTTGGGCATGAAGTTGATTTTACAATATCTGATTTTGTAAGTGACTATAGAGCATCAACTCCGTCTCAGGCTGCAGAAATTGCTGTGCCACTAGAAATTGATATAATAAATGAAATAGATAGCTATAACAAAAGAATAAATGAAATAGTATTTAATAAATTTAGTTATGAAAAAGAAAAGTTATCGAATTATAAAAAAATATTATCTTTAAATAGTCCAGAAGTAATTTTATCTAATTCTTATTTGGAACTAGATAGAATAGAAGATAGAATGAAAAAATTAGTTTTCAGTAGAATGGAAAAAGAAAAGATTAGAATTAAATCGTTAAATGATATTTTAGAGGCTCATAACCCAATAAATGTGTTGAAAAAAGGATATACATTTATTGAAGATAATGAAAAGAATATAATTTCATCTAAAGAAGATATAAAGGATTTAGATGAATTTAATATAATATTTAAAGATGGAAAAGTTAAAGGAAAAATTATTTCCATGGATTAAGGAGTTGAAGAGTTTATGGCAAAGAAAGAATCTTACGATGATATGGTTAAAGGCCTACAAACTATTTTGAGTAATATGGAAAATAATGAACTTCCGCTTGAAGAGTTAATGAAAGAGTACGAGAGTGGAGTTAAACTTATTAATAAATTATACAAGACACTAAATTCTTTAGAAGGAAAGCTAACAACAATAAAAGAGAATATGGAAGTGGAGCTAAAGAATGAGTAATATTATAGAAAAACATAGAGATTTTATAAATGAGTATTTAAATGTATATTTTAATGACAAAGGAAGTTATAATAAAATTATATATGATTCAGCAAGTTATAGTTTAAATATAGGAGGCAAAAGAATAAGACCTATATTATTTTTATTGACTTATGAATTATACAAAGAAAATTATAAAGACATAATAGAAATGGCCTCAGCAATAGAAATGATTCATACCTATTCTCTTATACATGATGATCTTCCATGTATGGACAATGATGATTTAAGAAGAGGAATGCCGACTAATCATAAAAAATTTGGTGAAAATATAGCCGTATTAGCAGGAGATATGCTATTAAATGAGGCAATGAGTTTAATGATGAAATTTTCTATAAAAAATGGTTCTAAAGCACTATTAGCATCAAGGGAAATAGCAGAAGCAGCAGGGCCAGAAGGAATGATAGGCGGGCAAATAGTAGATGTTATAAATGAAGGAAAGTTAATATCTAAAGAAGAACTTCTTTATATGCATAGTAAAAAAACTGGAGAACTAATAAGGGTATCTATTGTAGCAGCAGCTATACTTGCAGATGCTCCTAAAGAAGATATAGAAATTTTAAATGATTTCGGATTAAAGCTTGGTTTAGCATTTCAAATTAAGGATGATATCTTAGATATAACAGGGGATATTTCAAAGCTTGGTAAAAACACTAAAAGCGATGAAAATAATAATAAATCCAATTTTATATCTTTATTTGGGTTAGAATATTGTAAAAGAGAATGTGAAAATTTAACAAAAGAATGTATTGAATTGTTGAAAGGCCTTTCTGTAGAATCGATAAATTTAGAAACAATAACTTTAGATTTATTAAATAGAGAATTTTAATAGAAAGAAAGGTTTAATTATGGGTAAAATGTTAGATAAGATAACTTCTCCAAAAGAAGTTAAAGAGTTATCAAATGTTGAATTAGAAGTACTTGCTGGAGAAATTAGAGAATTTTTAATAGATAGTGTATCTAAAACAGGAGGACATCTAGCTTCTAATTTAGGAGTTGTAGAGCTGACTATAAGTCTATTTAAAAGTTTTAATTTAGAAAAAGATAAAATAGTTTGGGATGTTGGTCATCAAAGCTATGTTCATAAAATACTTACAGGTAGAAAAGATCAATTTAATAATCTTAGACAGTATAATGGATTAAGTGGATTCCCAAAGAGATGTGAAAGTAAATATGATGCTTTTGATACAGGACATAGTAGCACATCAATATCTGCTGCACTAGGAATGGCAAGAGCTAGAGATATTAAAAATGAAGATAATGAAGTTATTGCAGTTATAGGTGATGGAGCATTGACAGGTGGAATGGCTTTAGAGGCATTGAATGATGTAGGATTTAATAAGACAAAAATGATCGTTATTTTAAATGATAATCAAATGTCTATATCACCTAATGTTGGTGGATTATCAACACATTTAAATAACTTAAGGATGGAACCTAAATATAATAAACTAAAATCAAATATAAATGAAACCTTAAGTAATTCTAAAGCAGGTAAAAAAATTGCAAGTTGTATATCAAGATTTAAAGATAGTATTAAACAATTTGTAGTGCCATCTATGCTTTTTGAAGATATGGGATTAAAGTATATAGGACCTATAAATGGACATGATATAGAAATGATGACGGAAGTATTAGAAAAGGCAAAACAAATTAATGAGCCTGTTATAATACATGTGGTTACAAATAAAGGAAAAGGTTATGAATTAGCAGAAAAAAACCCAAATAAGTACCATGGAGTAAGCCCTTTTGATTTAGAAAGTGGAGAAGCATATATTCCTAGCGAAAGATCATACTCAAAGGTATTTGGTGATGCTATGATAGATTTAGCAAAAGAAGATGATAGAATAGTTGCAATAACTGCTGCTATGCCTGATGGAACAGGACTTAAGAGTTTTGCAAAAGAGTTTCCAAATAGATTTTTTGATGTAGGGATTGCTGAAGCACATGCAACAACACTTGCAGCAGGTCTTGCAAGTGCAAACTTAAAACCTATTTTTGCTGTATATTCTACATTCTTGCAAAGAGCCTTCGATCAATTAATTCATGACGTGTGTATTCAAAATATGCCAGTTATTTTTGCAATAGATAGAGCAGGATTAGTTGGAGAGGATGGAGAAACACATCAAGGAATGTTTGATTTATCCTATTTATCTCAAGTTCCCAATATGACTGTATTGGCGCCAAAACATTTAGATGAAATAAAGGTTATGTTAAAGTGGGCTCTTACACAAAATGGACCAGTAGCTATAAGATACCCTAGGGGTGCAGATTGTTGTACTGAAATGAATCCATTAACAAAAATAAGTTATGGTAAGTGGGAAAAAATTATAAATGGAGAAAAGATTGCTATAATTGCAGTAGGAAAAATGCTTCAACATGCATTACTAGCTAAAGACATATTAAAAGCTAATGGCATTAATCCTACAATAATAAATGCTACATTTGTAAAACCATTGGATAATAATATGCTAGAGAGTTTAGTAGAAGAAGGCTATGATATAGTGACTATTGAAGATAATATAACTAATGGTGGATTTGGTAGCTATGTTCTAATGAAGTTATATGAGCTAGGCTTTAGAAATAAATTTGAAGCATTAGGATTCAAAGATAAATTTATTCCACAAGGAAATGTAGATTTATTATATAAAGAAAATAAATTAGATCCAGAAGGAATAGCAGAAGTTATCATAGAACTTAACAAAAAAAGGAGATAAAGATGTCTGGGAAAAAAGAAAGATTAGATATACTTTTAGTTGAAAAAGGCATATTCACATCAAGAGAACGTGCTAAAACTAACATAATGGCTGGTAAAATATTTGTAGACGGGCAAAGAGTTGATAAAGCTGGAGAAAAGGTTAGTGTCGATGCAGATATTATATTTAAAGGTCAGGAGATACCATATGTAAGTAGAGGTGGATTAAAGCTTGAAAAAGCTGTAAAGGAATTTGGAGTAAACTTAAAAGATAAGATTTGTATGGATATAGGAGCTTCTACTGGAGGATTTACTGATTGCATGTTACAAAATGATGCAAAGAAAGTGTTTTCAATTGATGTTGGATATGGGCAATTTGCTTGGAAGCTTAGAACAGATCCTAGGGTTGTTTGTATGGAACGTACTAACATCAGATATGTAACGCCTGAAACATTAGGAGAACTAACAGATTTTGCTTCTATAGATGTATCTTTTATTTCACTAAAGAAAATAATGCCTGCAACTTTAAGTTTATTAAATGAAAGTGGAGAAGTTGTTGCATTAATAAAGCCTCAATTTGAAGCTGGAAAAGAAAAAGTAGGAAAAAAAGGTGTAGTTAGAGATATTAATGTTCATAAAGAAGTAGTTTTAGACATAGTAGAATTTTTAATTAGTCAAAACCTAAATATTCTATCAGTTAGTTATTCTCCAATTAAAGGACCAGAGGGAAATATTGAATATTTAGTTTATTTCACTAAAGACACAAAGAAAGAATCAACATTTACATTAGATGATATAGAAAAAATAGTAAATGAATCTCATAATTCACTATAAAATATATTAAAAATAGTTTTTGTTTAAGGCTTCAGGATAATACTTGAAGTCTTAAATGAAATTTATATGAGATATTAATACAGTATAAGGGGGCGTGATTATGAAGAAAGTTGCCATTGCAATCAATCCATCTAAAGATAAAAATAATAAAATTGCTATGAAAGTAAAAGAAAAGCTTTATAAATATTTTAATAATGTAGAAATAATTATGTTAAATAGTTATGATATAATAAAATATGAATTTAAGGAGCTGCTTGATCTTATAATAGTTTTAGGTGGAGATGGAACTATCTTAAGTGTTGCTAGAGGTATAAATGGAAAATTAAATGTACCTATTTTAGGGATTAATATTGGGAATTTGGGCTTTTTATCAAGTATAGAAGTCTCTGAAATGGATAAAGCTTTTATAAAACTAAAAGAAGGGGATTATATTTCTCAAAGAAGGATGCTTTTAACATGCGATTTACCTCTAGAAGGCATAAAAAATGAATCATTGGCTCTAAACGATATAGTTGTAGCAAGAGGAACATTATCAAGAATGGTAAAGTTTCAGATATTTATAGATGGTAAAAGATATTATAATTTTAAAGGTGATGGATTAATTATAGCAACACCTACTGGATCAACGGCATATTCATTTTCAGCTGGAGGTCCCTTTATTTATCCAGATGTAGATGTAATAACTTTAACTCCAATTTGTCCTCATCCCAAAGGAATGCAAACAATTGTTTTAAATAGTAGTAGCGAAATTGAAATTAAAGCAGAAAATGAAGAAGAAGAAGTATATATAACTTTTGATGGACAAAAAGCTATAAAAACAACAAATCAAACTATAATAAAAATAAAAAAAGCAGAAGAATATGCAAATATAGTTTTGTTTGATGATTATGATTATTTTAAAGTACTACGGGCAAAAATTCTAAATAACTGGAAAGAATGTGAAGGTGATTAATTTGAAATCAAAAAGACATAATAAAATCTTAGAGATAATTAGTGAAAAAGATATAGAAACACAAGAAGAGCTTGCAGAAGAGTTAAAAATGGCAGGATTTGATGTAACGCAAGCAACAGTTTCTAGAGATATAAAAATACTAAAGTTAATAAAGATGCAAGGGGCTTCAGGAAATTACAGATATGTTGCATCATCTAAGGAATCAAAGGATATAAATGATAAGTTATCGAGCATTTTATCAAATGCTGCTGTATCAGTAGAAAATGTAGATAAATTTGTTGTTGTAAAGACACTAACTGGATCTGCTATGGCAGTTGCTGAAGCAATAGATACATTATTTGATACAGAAGTTGCAGGAACAATTGCTGGAGATAATACAATCTTTATCTTAGTAAGAAGTTTAGATAAAGCTGAAGAATTAGTAGAGAAAGTTAGAAAAATGATTTTATAAAATTAAAGGTGATATAATATGTTATTACAATTAAATATAAAGAACTTTGCTTTAATTCAGGAATTAAGTGTTGAATTTGGAAAAGGCTTTAATATATTATCAGGAGAAACAGGTGCTGGTAAATCTATATTAATTGATACTATAGATTATGTTTTAGGTGGAAAATTTTCAAAGGATTTAATAAGATATGGGGAAGAGAAAACTTTTGTTGAAGCAATATTTTCACTTGAAAATGAAGAAATCATTGAAGTTTTAAAAGAGCTAGATATTGAATATGAAGAAATATTAATAATTTCAAGAGAAACAACTTTATCTGGTAAAAGCATAATAAAAGTAAATGGAAAATCAGTAGTACTTTCATATCTAAGGAAAATAAGAGAAAAACTATTAGATATACATGGGCAACATCAAAATCAGAATTTACTAAATAGAGCGTTTCACATATATTATTTAGATGATTTTATAGGAGAAGAATTAAATCCATATTTAGAAAAGTTTGAAGACTTAAGAAAAGAACAAAATTTGATTTTAGAAAAGATAAAAGAGTTAAATGGTAATGCAGATAGAGAAAAGTTAGTGGATTATATAAAATTTCAAATTGATGATATAGAAAAAGCTAAATTAAAAGTTGGTGAAGAAGAAAGTTTAAATGAGGAATTTAATTTGCTTTCAAATGCTGAAAAAATTTCTTTAGCTCTAAGTAAAACCTATTCTGTTTTAGATAATCCAATGGAAGGTATTTCAGTTATTGAAGGAATATCAAAAGCTGTTAATGAATTATCAATAGTTGAAAAGCATTTTGAAAAATTAATAGATAAAAGAGAAAGAATGGAAGAAGCCCTTTACACTTTAGAGGAAATTTCAAGAGAAGTAAGAGATTTATCATCTGAAATTTATTATGATGAATTTGAATTAGAAAAGATAAATTCTAGAATATATGAAATTAGTTTATATAAGAAAAAATACGGGGAATCAGTAGAAGAAATTTTGAGTTATTTAGAAAAGTTAAAATTACAATATGATGAACTAATTAATTCTGAAGAAATAATTAAAGAATTAAATTTAAAAAAAGAAAAATTAGAAGAAGAAATGAGACAAGTTTCTGAAGAAATGCATAATATAAGAGAAATAAATTCTGCGAATCTTGAAGAAAAAGTAAAGTATGAGCTATCTTATATTGGAATGGAAAAAGCAGAAATTAAAATATCAATAGAAAAATGTGAATCATTTAATTCTAGAGGATTTGATGAAGTTATATTTCTGATTTCTACAAATCCAGGAGAACCTTTAAAACCACTAGAAAAAGTTCTTTCAGGTGGTGAGCTTTCAAGAATTATGTTAGCACTTAAATGTGTTTTTGTTGATAAGGATAAAATACCAACTCTTATTTTTGATGAAATAGATACTGGAATAAGTGGAACTATAGCTAAAAGAGTTGGAGAAAAAATGTATGAAGTTTCTACTAAACATCAAGTGTTGTGTATAACGCATTTACCTCAAATAGCGGCACTTTCTGATTGTCATTATTTTGTATCAAAAAAAGTTGAAAATGAAAAAACATTTACACAAATCAGAACTTTAGATAAATATGACAAAGTTAAAGAAATTGCAAAAATGACAAGTGGAGATGAAGTAAGTGATGTTACTTTAGAAAATGCTTCAGAAATGGTCGCTTTTGCAGAGTTAAAAAAACAAGAAATATTAAAAAGTTATTCATAAATATGATACATAACTTAATAAAAAAATGAATACACTAAAATCATGGTTATTTACCATGATTTTATTTTTTTATATTTTTGTAGTTATATCTTTAAAATTTTTAACGTTTTTAACAAACTTAATACAGCATATAAGAATGTAGATGAGGGAAAGTTAAATACAGAAGCAAAGGAGGAGATGATATGAGGATGAAAAAGTTAAAATATTTAGGCGTAATAATAACTCCAATGTTGATTCTGGGTTTAATTACTTTCTTTAGCTTAAGTAGTATTCCAGAAAAAATATATGTAAATGAAGCTTCTTCAACTTCTGATGTAGTACTATCAGATAATATATTTATGAAGAACAGCAAAATAAAGAAGGATGAGCTTCAAGTAAAACTTTTAGGTCTTATTCCTATTAAGTCTGTTGCAGTATCTAAAGTGAATGATTTAGAGGTGTATCCAGGTGGAACAAGTGTTGGAATAAAGTTATCAACTAAAGGTGTTTTAGTTGTGGGACATTCTGATATAGAATCATTAGAAGGTAAGGTTGAAAGTCCTGCCAAAAATTCAGGTATAGAACTTGGAGATGTACTTATAAAGATTAACGGAGAGGAAATACAAAGCTCAAAGGATTTATCAAAAAAAATTAAAAATCTAGATAATTCTAAAATAAATGTTGATTATCTTAGAAATGGTAATATAGAAAGCAAAGAAATAGATTTACAAAAAGAAAATAATGAGTATAAATTAGGGCTTTGGGTTAGAGATTCAACTGCAGGAATAGGAACATTAACATTTTATGATAAAAATACTTCAATATTTGGTGCTTTAGGGCATCCTATAACAGATGGTGATACTAATAAACCTTTTACAGTAAGAAATGGAGATTTATTAAATTCTTCAGTAATAAGTGTTAGAAAAGGGGAAAAAGGCTCACCAGGAGAATTAAAAGGATTATTTGTGAATGAAAAAGAAAGTTTAGCTAAAATAGAAAAGAATACAGAAGCGGGTATATTTGGTGAAGCAAGTACTGACTTAGTTAATGAAAGTTTTGATAAACCATTAAAAGTAGGATTTAGAAATGAGATAAAAGAAGGAGCAGCACAGATTATAACAACAATAGATGAAAATGGTCCTAAAATGTATGATATAGAAATAGTAAAATTATTACCTCAAGAGGAACCTGGACCTAAGAGTATGGTAATAAAAGTTACAGATGAAGAACTTCTAGAAAAAACAGGTGGAATAGTTCAAGGAATGAGTGGAAGCCCTATTATTCAAAATGATAAATTAGTTGGAGCGGTAACTCATGTATTAATAAATAAACCAGATGTAGGTTATGGAATATATATTGAATGGATGCTAAAAGATGCAGGGATAATTGAATAAAATATTAGTAAATTTGAATAGTTTTATAATACTTTTAGTGTTATAATTATATAAAATGGTAAGGGTATATTAGTACTCTTATCATTTTTGCTGTCAGAAAAATGAAATTTATCTATATAAAAAATAAATATTATAATAAAATTTTGAAAAAAATGTAAAAAAACTATTAAAATCAAATAAATTGTGTTATAATGATATTAATTAATCTTGAAAAGGATTGTTTTTTTCTGTTATGTCTATATATAATATTTATAGATGAATTTTAAAAGATAAATTTTTAAAAGAACTTAGTATGTACTCGGATTAATTCGAGTATTTTGGGAAGATGGGGGAGAAAAGTATGAATGATTCAAAAATTTCAGTTTTAATAGCTGATGATAACAAGGAGTTTTGCAGTATCTTAAACGATTATTTATTAAATCAAAGAGATATTATAGTTACTGCAGTTGCTAAGGATGGAAGGGAAGCCTTAGCTCTTATAGAGGAAAAACAACCAGATTTAGTAGTTTTAGATATAATCATGCCACATTTAGATGGTCTAGGAGTGCTTGAAAAATTAAACTCAATGAATTTAGAAAAAATGCCAAGAATTATAGTTCTTTCTGCAGTTGGACAAGATAAAATTACGCAAAGAGCTATTACTTTAGGTGCTGATTATTATGTTGTAAAACCTTTCGATATGGATGTTTTCACTAAGAGAATAAGAGAAATGTTTAATGGATCTTCAAACGAAGTAATTAGGAAACAATCTACTGTAATAGAACAAGAAGTTAAGCATCAATCTAGAGGACCAGTAGATTTAGAAACTGAAATTACAAGCATAATCCATGAAATTGGGGTGCCTGCTCATATTAAGGGATATATGTATTTAAGAGAAGCAATTACAATGGTTGTTAACGATATGGAATTATTGTCTGCTGTTACAAAGGAATTATATCCATCAATAGCTAAAAAGTATAACACAACAGCTTCAAGAGTTGAAAGAGCAATAAGACACGCTATCGAAGTTGCTTGGGGAAGAGGCCAAGTTGATGCTATTAACAAGCTATTTGGATATACAATTCACAATGAAAAAGGTAAGCCAACTAATAGTGAATTCATAGCAATCATAGCTGACAAGCTAAGACTTAAGAATAAAGTTAGCTAATACTTATTAAAGTCAGTAAAATGGCTGTTGAACAAGTAATTTGAAAAAGTTAAATCTATGTTGTTTATAGCAACAAAGTATATTTTATACTAATAAATTAATATTAACTTAAGTAGACAGAACACTTTCTATCAGTTGGGTTTATTCCATACTGTTTAGGAGGTGTTTTTTATTTGATAAAATTCTAGAGCTTGGAAAGAAAATGCACATTTATATTATAATTATTTATTAAATTTTTGTAAATAAATGATATACTAATACTATGAATAAATTAAAGGCTCACAGGAAGTGAGTCAGATTATGAGAGGTAATGTTATGGATTCAATTATCAAATATACATATGATGATATGCCAAAGGTAACAAATTATCCAAGAAGAACAAAGGTAATAAAAGGCGATAAAAAAAATGTAAGAGCGTTTATTGGAAAGGATATAGTTTACTGTGAAAAAGATGGTATGGAATTAAAATTAAGATTTATTTATCCAGAACAGCTTAAAGAAAATGAAAAGTATCCTTTATTTCTTCATGTTCAAGGGTCTGCATGGATGAAACAAGATTTAAATGAGCATGTTTTGGATTTTAAAGATATTGTTACTAGTGGATATGTATTAGCTATTGTTGAGTATCGTCCAAGTAATGTTGCATTATTTCCAGGACAAGTATTAGATACAAAATGTGCAATGAGATATATTCAAAAGCATAGTAATGAGTTAAATATTGATATAAATAATGTATTTATATCAGGTGATTCAAGCGGAGGACATACTGCTTCTTTATGTTGGGCAACTTGGAATAATTATAAAATAGATTATACAAATGAACTGTTATGTGACGTAAGGGGATTTATAAATCTGTATGGAGTAAGTAATTTGGCTACTATGAATAAATATTGTTCAGCTTTTGATCATGAAAGAAATTCACCGGCAACTGATATAATTGGGGTTGATTGTCTTTCAGATAATTTGGATTTAGCATTACAAGCTTCACCTATTTTTTATATTAATGATTATTCAAATGATGATCCACTATTAATAATTCATGGCAATAAAGATAGAGTTGTTCCATTTGAACAAAGTATTGAGTTGTACGAAAAGTGTTCAAGTCATAATAAGAATGTAGATTTTTATTGTGTAGATGATGCAGATCATGGCGGCAGTTTGTTTTATTGCAAAGATACAATTGATATAATTATTAGTTTTTTAAGAAAATATACCAATAAATAAGAGTTCGGAATAAGTATGATTTTTAAAGAGAAAGTCGAAGATATTAAAGATTTTATTAAATTATTATAATAATTTGTTAATGGTTAATTTAAAGTAGAATTAAAATTATACATATAAATATAATGAATTATTTAAATAATTAACTAGTCAAAGCAGCAGTAATTAGCCTAGAATTACTATGATTAATTTTATTAAGAAAATTTTTATGAATATGAGGAGAAATATAATGGATTTAACTGAAAAGATATTAAATGAAAAATTAATTCATAAAGGAAATTTTATAGATTTTGTAAATATTGATGTAGAGTTACCTAATGGTAAAAATAGCAATAGAGATATTATAAAACATCCAGGAGCTTGTGCAGTTATAGCATTTCTAGATTCTGAAAATATAATATTAGTAGAACAATTTAGATTACCATTAAATAAGATATTATTAGAAATACCAGCAGGAAAGCTTAATAAAAATGAAAATCCGATGGAGTGTGCAAAAAGAGAATTGCAAGAAGAAACTGGATATATTGCAAAAGAAATAGAATATTTAGGTTCTATTGCAACAGCACCTGGTTTTTGTGATGAAATTATACATTTATATAAGGCTTGGGATTTATCTTTAGGTGAAAAAAATGAGGATGAAGACGAGTTTACAAGTGTAAAAATATTAAATATAAATAATGTTAAAGAAATGATAAAAAAAGGTGAAATAATTGATGGTAAAACCATAAGTGTATTTTCATACTTATAAACTTTAATATGATAAAAATAAATGGAGATAAACTATTACTTGTAGTTTATCTCCATTTTTTTTATTTTTTTATAAAAAAATATTTTACATATATTCAATTATGAATAATGAGGAAACTTTAAACATATTATGTTCTATAGCAACTATGGAGGAGGAATAATATGAATTTAATAGAAAAGTTGAATTCAAACTTTAGAGAAAATAAAATATTTTATTTACTTGTATTAACTTTTTTCTTTGTAGGTATACTACTAGGTTCATATACCATAAAATATATGGATGGAGTAGATGCAAAGGATTTAGCTGATTACTTTACAGGATTCATTAAAAGTATAAATGTTGAAGAGGTAAAAACAAATGAATTGCTTATAAGCATAATAAAAAATAATATAGTGATTATTTTACTTATAATAGCACTAGGATTTACTGTCTTTGGAGCACCTATAATTTTAATAATAGATTTAATAAAGGGATTTACTTTAGGTTATACCTTTAGTTTTTTATTAACTACCTTTGAAGGTAAAGGTGTTTGGCTTGCTCTAGCATCGACAGTTCCGCAAAACATATTTTATATACCTTTCTTTATAGGTATAAGTATTATTTCTTTAGAATTATCTTCAGTAAAGTTAAAAGAAAAGTTTTTTAATGGAATTGGAAGTAGTAAGTTGATGTTTAATGGACTAGTAATGAAATTAAGTTTCTTTGTTATCCTATTTGCCATAGGGGTTATAATTGAGTGCTATATGAGCCCAGGGTTAATAAAAATGGTAGTAACGAAAGTTTATAAATTAACCTAATCCAATGAAAATAAAGAAGGAATAAGAATTTTTTTGTCGAATTAATAATGTATTAGGATAGGGGAGAATTATGAAAGAAATTGTGAATAATTATAAGGAAGCTTTATTAAAAAGTCATAAAAGTGAAAACACTGTTTATGCCTATGTAACTGATGTAAACTTATATGTTAAGTATTTAAAGAGTAAAAATATGAGTATTGATGAAACGGATAATGTATCAGTACTTGGATATATACAATACTTACTTAGTCAAGGTAAGTCTGAAAGATCGATAAATAGAATAGTTATAAGTCTGAGAAGTTTTTATAATTATTTGAAAGATCAAAAAGTTGTAAGTGAAATACCTAAGATATATTATAAGAATACAACTACAACTAAAAAGTTGCCTGAAATATTAACTATAGATGAGGTAGACAGAATAATTAAAATTGTAGATAAAGATTGCAATAAAGGAATAAGGGATAATGCTTTATTGGAACTTATGTATGCTACTGGAATGAAGGTTTCAGAGATAATTGGATTAAATGTTGAGGATGTTAACTTAGAATTAAACTTTGTAAAATGTCATGATAATAAAAATTATGAGAGGCTTATTCCAATTGGAAGAAGTGCTACAGAAGCATTGAAGGAATATTTAAAAATAAGAGATCAAATTGCATCTGCAGGAGTTGATACCCTATTTGTTAATTTAAATGGAAATCATTTAACAAGACAAGGTGTATGGAGAATAGTAAAAGAATATTCCCATAAAGCAGGAATTAAAAAAGAAGTTAATTTAAATACTTTTAGACACTCTTTTGCGGTACATTTATTACAAAATGGAGCTAATGTAAGAGCTGTGCAAAAACTTTTAGGAAATCAAGTTCTAACTTATATGGACACATATTATGAAATAATTAATAATGATAAAATAAATATTGTATATAAAAATTCCCATCCTAGAGCATAATAATATGGAATATTTATATGAAATAATATAATTTAAGAAGTTAGATAAATTAAAAGTATTAAATTAAGAATTTTAAAATACAAAAAGAATGTAAAGTAGCTTCTAGAAATTAAGAAAAGCAAATTTATTATTGCAATATAGCAAATTAAATAGATAAAAATTTTAAAATAATATACTAAAGTAGGAGGTCATGTTCTTATGAGAATGTATGACATTATATTAAAAAAAAGAAAAGGTCTAGAATTATCTAAAGAAGAAATTGAGTTTTTTGTAAATGGATTTACAAATGGAGAAGTTCCAGATTATCAAGCATCAGCATTACTTATGGCTATATTTTTTAATAAGATGAATAAAAGAGAAACTGCAGATTTAACTATGGCAATGGTCGATTCAGGAGATAAAATTGATTTATCTTCAATAAATGGAGTAAAGGTAGATAAGCATTCTACTGGTGGAGTTGGAGATAAGACCAGCATTTGTTTAACACCATTAGTTGCAGCGCTTGGAGTTCCAGTTGCTAAGATGTCTGGTAGAGGGTTAGGGCATACTGGTGGAACTATTGATAAATTAGAAGCATTTAATGGATTTTCGGTAGAACTTTCTGAAGAAACATTTATAAAAAATTCAAATACAATAGGGATAGCATTAACTGGACAAACAGGAAATATTGCTCCAGCTGATAAGAAAATATATGCCCTTAGAGATGTTACAGCAACAGTAGACAATATGTCATTAATAGCATCAAGTATAATGAGTAAAAAAATTGCTTCAGGAGCAGATGCTATAGTATTAGATGTAAAAGTTGGAGATGGAGCATTTATGAAGACTCCTGAAGATGCTAAAGATCTAGCAAGAGAAATGGTTGATATAGGAAGTTCAGTAGGAAGAAAAACTATAGGTATAATTTCAGATATGGATCAACCTTTAGGATATGCAATAGGTAATTCTCTTGAAGTTAAAGAAGCTATAGAATTATTAAAAGGAAATGGACCTAAAGATTTATTAGAATTAACATTAACTTTAGGTAGTTATATGCTTGTTTGTGGAAATAAAGCAAGAAACTTCGAAGAAGGTAAGGCATTATTACTAGAAAATATTAATAATGGTAAGGGATTAAAAAAACTTAAGGAATTTGTTAAGGCCCAAGGTGGAGATGAAAGTTTTGTAGATGATACTAATAAATTCCCTAAAGCAAAATATATAGTTGAAGTAAAAGCCACTCAAGAGGGTGTGATTTCAAAAATAAATGCAGAAGCCTTTGGGTTAATTGCAATGGAACTTGGAGCAGGAAGAGAAACTAAGGAAAGTACAATAGATCTATCTGTAGGTATAGTTTTAAATAAAAAAAGAGGTGAAAAAGTAAAAGAGGGGGATATACTAGCTTATATTCATAGTAATGATGAAAGTAACATAGAAAAAGCTAAGAATGATATAATTAAGAACATGATTATATCTAACTCTCTAGATAAGGAAATTCCTCTAATATATGATGTTATAGAATAAATAAAAAAATATGATAAGAAGAATTTAGTTCTTTTTATCATATTTTTATTTTTATTGGTAATAATAAGCTTTGAAGGGAGGCAATATAATGAATAAAAAATTTATGAATAAAGTTGTCGCAATTGTTTTAAGTTTATTATCTATATCTGTAGTTCCAGTAAAGGCAGATATAGAACCATATGATACGTCTATAGAAACTTATGAAGAATGGACTACAGAGGTTTTTAGTGATGAAGGAATAAATGTAGATGCGAGATCAGCATTATTAATAGAGCCAACAAGTGGAAAAATTCTTTATGAGAAAAATATCGATGAAAAATTTGCTCCAGCATCTGTAACAAAAATAATGACTATGCTTTTAACTATGGAAGCTGTAGATAGCGGAAAGATAACATTACAAGATAAGGTAACATGTAGCGAAAATGCTAAGAAAATGGGTGGAAGCACAATGCTTCTAGATACAGGAGAAATAAGAACAGTAGAAGAATTATTAAAAGGTGTTGCCATTGCATCTGGGAATGATGCTGCTGTAGCATTAGCTGAATATTTAGGTGGAACAGAAGAAGCTTTTGTAGAAATGATGAATAAAAGAGCTCAAGAATTAGGTATGGCTAATACAACATTTAAAAATTGTAATGGCTTACCTACAGAAGGTCATTTATCTACAGCAAGAGATATATCAATAATGTCCTTGGAGCTTTTAAAACATCCAACAATATTAAAATATTCAGGAATTTATATGGAAACTATATCTGAAGGAAGAAAATCACCTATAGAATTAGTTAATCATAATAAGCTCGTAAGATTTTTTGAAGGTTGCGATGGGTTAAAAACAGGATATACTGAAGAAGCAAAATATTGTATTTCTGCAACAGCAACTAGAAATGGCGTTAGAATGCTATCTGTTATTATGGGAGCACCAACATATAAGGTAAGAAATAGAGATGCAGGAATGCTTTTAAATTATGGATTCTCTAAATTTGAAGGTAAAAAGATTTTATCCAAGGATGAAGATGTAGAGAATATTTATTTAAGCAAACAAACTGATAAGTTCTTAGTTGCTAGAGCAAAGGAAGATTTAGTTGCAATAGTACCAAAGGGAACAAATGCAGAATTAGAAAAGAGAATAGTAATAGATGAAGTTAAAAAGGAATATAAGCAAGGAGATGTCGTAGGTAAATGTGAAGTTTATCTAGGAGAAGAAAAGATTGGAGAAGTAGAATTATATTCAGATAGAGATATAAAACTTGGTGGAATATTTGAAAACTTCAAATTTAATATGAAAAACATGTTTAAAAAAGGAGTATAGTAAAAATAATTATATTTTAAAATATACATAATGAAATATCGGATATTAAGTGAAAATACTTATATCCGATATTTTATATTTTCTATCATTTGCAAAGCAAAAGAATTAAGGAGAAAATCCCTGTTGGGTTTTTAAATAAAAGTATTTTTCATATATAATTTAAGTTCCGTGTAGCAAAAAATCATAAACGTTTCATTATTCATTCTTAACTTTTCACTTTAAAATTGCTTTGCAATTTTAAACAAAGGTTGTTCTTTACTATTAAAATTGATATTATATATTAGAAGGAATATAGCATTATCAAAGGCGGATGATATTTATGGAAATGCCAAAAGTAAAGGTAGCAAACTTTGAAGGTCCATTTGACTTGCTGCTGCATTTAATTAAAAAAAATGAAATGGATATTTACAATGTAGAGATATATAAAATTACTAGTCAATATTTAAAATATTTAGATGATATGAAAATTATGGATTTAGAGATTACATCAGAATTTATAGTAGTTGCAGCTACTCTTATAGAAATAAAATCTAAAAAGCTATTGCCTAATATTAAGGTTTCAGAAGAAAATGAAGAAGACATAGAAAAAAATCTTATGGAAAAGCTTATAGAATACAAGAAAATTAAAGGGGCTGCTTTATTCTTTAGAGAAAAATACATAAATTCTGGAGATATATATACAAAAAAGCCAGAAATAATTGAAGAAATCAAAAGTGATAAAAAAGAAGAAGATATATTTAAAAATATTACGTTACTTGATCTTTACAATATTTATAATAAGTTAATAGAAAATTTCCTTATGAAACAAAATAAAGAAAATGTAATTCAAAGAAAAATTTATGTAGATAAATATAAGATTGAAGATAAAATGGACGAGCTATTACGTAATATTGAAAATGAAAAAATTGTTAAATTTAGAGATATAATAAGAGAAAGCGAATGTAAGTTAGAAGCTGTAGTAACATTTTTAGCTCTTCTTGAACTTATAAAGCTTAGAATGATCAAAGCTTATCAAAATGACAATTTTGATGACATATTAATTGAAAGGAGAAAATTAAGTGAATAAAACTGAAATTGGGCAATATGAATTTGAAGAAATTTCATCAAAGCCTAAAATAAAATCTGCAATAGAAGCGTTATTATTTGTAAGTGGAGAACCTTTAACTCTTAAGGATTTAAGTAATTCTATAGAAGTTTCACCTAAAATAATATCAAATATTTTAAATGAAATGATCTTAGATTATGAAGAAGAAAAAAGGGGAATAAAATTAATATCAATAAATGGTGAATATCAACTAGTTAGTAAGGCTGAAAATAGTGATTATATACAAAAGTTACTAAAAAAGAATAAGAGACAATCTTTGTCACAAGCTTCTTTAGAAAGTTTAGCTATAATTGCGTATAAGCAACCTATAACTAGAGTTGATATAGATGAAATAAGAGGAGTAAAATCTGAAAGTGCTATTAATAAATTATTAGAAAAAGATTTAATAAAAGAAGTTGGAAGATTAGATGTTCCTGGAAGACCTATTTTATTTGGAACGACTGAAGAATTTTTAAGACAATTTGGATTAAAAGAATTAAATGAATTGCCATCTTTAGACTTGTATTCAGAAAATGATGAAGCAACAGTAGAGATTATGAATGATATGATGAAAGAAATATAAGATATATTTTAGAATTTTTCTAAAATATATCTTATAAATTTCTAGAACAGATTGTTAGAAGATGAATCACTATCATCACATGGGTTACAATTACATACTGTATCTTCAACATTAGGATTTTGAGAATTTGATTTCTTTTTATCATTATTAAAGAAGTTTTTAAACATATCAAGGATTTGAGGGACAGAATCAACGATTCTATCATATGTATTATTTTGATCAACAGGAAGAAGCCTTACGGCATCATCTCTAAGAACTAAAAATGCAACAGGTTTAACTGTAACACCAGCTCCAGAACCACCACCAAAAGGGTGCTTAGCTTCTTTATCAGGAGCTGGACTGCATTGATTTCCAAATTCACTTCCTCCAGATGCAAAACCAAAGGTTACTTTTGATATTGGGATTATATAGCTACCATCACGTGTTTCTACGGCTTCCCCAATAACTGTATTAACATCTATCATATCTCTTAGATTTTCCATGGTACTTCTCATTAAATTTTCAACAGGATGTTCATTTGACATAATATATCTCCCTATTCGGGAGTCACCTCCTTAATTTCAAAAGATTTATATATTAAAAATAATATATATATAATATTAGCAACATTAAAGTAAAATATACTAGTTATACCAAAATATATGGTATTGACATTGAATTTAGGAGTAATATTAAGTTTTATATCCTTAACTTTAAATACTTTTTCTAATATTAATCTAAGTAATGTTGGAGTATTACATAATAATCCATAAAGAATTGCGCAAAATGCAGCATCATCAATACCAAAAGTTAAGTGCCCATTTATTTTTATAAATGGTTTAAATTTATTACAAGAAATATTGGTATATAACTTTCGTATCGATATTTTCTTCATAACTTTTTTACGTTTAAGGGGTGAGGATTTAATGGCTTTTTTATTTTTATATTCTATTGTAGTTTCTTTTTTTAAATCTATATTAGTTTTATTAATTAGTTTTTTTAATAATTTATTTTCAACACCGTTATTTGATGAAAAAATATTTAAATTAAACAATTTTAATTTAAATATACCTTCCTTAAAACTAATTTCAATCTTCATTGGTATAGGAAAAATCAGTAGTAATATAATAATTAAAAGTGTTAATATTAAAGCCATTTTCACACTCCTTTCTAAGTTATTCTAATAATTACTATAATTAAAAATAAAAAAATAACAAAAAAATGTTTAAAAAATAACTTTTAGAACAAACTACTCATAGATGGTTAGTGTAGAGGGTGATTTTATGAAAGTTTTAAAAAAAGTTATTTTTACTATTTTATTAGTATTATTGACATTACAATGGAATATTTATTCAGTAAAAGCATTTATTGATGATGATGTAGATATGGATGATGAGACAGTAGAAATGCTTGATGAAGATTATATTGATATTGACGGAAATAAAGTTGACAGTAAACTTCCATTAAGGGTTTCGGCTAGAAATGCCATAGCTATAGATGCAGAAAGTAGGCAAGTACTATGGAATCAAAGTGGATATGAAATTGTTCCAATGGCCAGTACTACTAAAATTTTGACATCCCTTATAGCAATAAATTATGGAGATTTAGATAGAATAGTAACCATCAGTAAAAATGCTTCATCTATTAGGGGTTCAACTGTAGGATATAAAGCTGGTGAAGAAATAACAATGAGAGAATTGTTATTTGGATTAATGTTTAGATCTGGTAATGATGCTGCGATTGCAATAGCAGAAGATATAGGCGGATCAGTAGAAAATTTTTCTAATATAATGAATGATTTTGCAAGAAGTTTAGGAATTATAGATTCACATTTTGAATCACCTCATGGACTAGATAGTGCAAAACATTATTCTTCGGCATATGATTTAGCAATTTTAACAGCTAAGGGAATGGAATATGATGTTTTTAGAGAAATTGTAGGAGAAAAAGTTATATATAAAGATAAATATAATTTTACAAGAGATTATCAAAATATAAACAAAATATTGTATAGAATACCTGGCGCAAATGGGGTAAAAACAGGATATACAGGCGGAGCAGGGAAATGCTTAGTTTCATCTGTCAACCACAATGGAAGAAATATTATTATTGTTGTTTTAAATTGTGTAGATAGATGGAATGTAACAGAAAAAATCTTTAATTATGTTATAAGCACAAATACTTTTGCAGAAATATCTAATAAAGATATATTACAAAAAGAAAATCTTGCAGGATTGGGTAATATAATACAAGAAGAAGATATAACTTATGGATATAAAGAAAAGGATATAGTTGAAGTAGAGGTGTTTAATAGGACTTCGGATGTTGAAACTGGAGATATACTAGGGAAAATATCAATAAAAGATGAAAAACAAGAAAAAAATAAATTTCCGTTAATAAGCAATATAAATATGAGTAAAGAAGAGTTTGAAAATATAATCTTTAAAAAGTAGAAGAGGTATCTTCTACTTTTTTTATTATATATAAATATAGTGTAACAAAATAAAAAATAGAAAATAATCTATTAATATGTAAGAAATCTAGTGGGGAGATTCAAATAATGAAAGAAGCTGTTGATTGTATAGATGCTGGAACAGAGTTTTGTCCTTGTCATCTGGCGGAATCAAATGAATGTATATTATGCTCTCAATTACAAGGAAGCTGCTTTTGTGATTGCTTAAATTGGAATGGAGTATGTATATATCATGAATTTATAAATAATGGATCTAAGGCAAAAGAGGGAAGAAAAACATATAATTGTTTAGTTGAAAAAAAGACTCTTTATGAAGATGATGTTCTTTTAATAAAATTCAAAGCTCCACATAAATTAGCAATTGATTTAGTTAAGCCTGGAAGCTTTATATTTATAAGAACAAACGAAAATGTTTATTTTGATGTACCTATTTCTATTTTAGAATCTAATATAGAAACAAATATAGTAACTATAATGATTGAAATAAGGGGAATTAAAACAAAGAAATTATTAGATATAAAAGAAGGTGAAGAAATAACTATTAGAGGTCCATACTGGAATGGAGTATTTGGACTTAAAAATTTAAATAAGCAAACTAATAATAATGTATTAGTAATAGCTAGAGGGATTGGAATGGCTCCTGTGATGCCAGTAATTAGAAAGTTGTCTTTAAATAATAATAATATAAATTTAATTCTAGATAAGGCGCCATATAAAGATAATTATGTTCAAGAATTTTTATCAGAATATGATTTGAATATGATAGAAGAATCAGTGCTAGATAAGGGGCAATTAACTGATGAAGTAAAGGTTCTTATAAAATCTTATATAAGAGATAAAAATGTAAACTATATTCACATTGCTGGAGCAGATATATTAACTGTAAAAATAATTGAATATTTAGATACGATACAAGGAGAAAATATTCAATTATCTTGTTGCAATAATATAAAAATGTGCTGTGGAGAAGGAGTATGTGGCAGTTGTACAGCTAGATTTTCTGGGCATAGAGTAAAACGTTTTTGTAAAGTTCAAGCTGATCCAAGGAATGTATTTGAAGGGAGAAGATTTATATGATAAAGACAATTATCGTCGGTGGAGGTTGGTCTGGATGCGCCGCAGCTATCACTGCAAAGAAGGCAGGAGCAGAAGTGCATTTATATGAAAAGACAGATTTATTATTAGGTCTTGGAAATGTTGGGGGGATAATGAGAAATAACGGAAGATGGACAGCTTCAGAAGAATTAATAGAGCTTGGGGCTGGAGATTTAATTAATATTGTAGATGATACTGCAAGGCATAAAAATATAGAATTTCCAGGTCATAAGCATGCAACATTATATGACGTAAATTTAATTGAAGGTAAAGTAAGTAAATATTTAGAGGAAATGGGTATAAATATTCATATAGAAAGCAGAGTTACTGATGTTAAGTTGGAAGGAAGTAAGATAAAAGGAATATATCTTAGTGATGGTACTTATGAAGAAGGAGATGTATTTATTGAAACTACCGGAACAACAGGTCCAATGGGAAATTGCTTAAGATATGGAAATGGATGTTCAATGTGCGTCTTAAGATGTCCAGCTTTTGGACCAAGACTTAGTATAAGTGAAAGATGTGGAGTAGCCGATATACAAGGAGAAAGAGATGAAGATACATTAGGTGCTTTTTCAGGATCTTGTAAATTAGCTAAGGAAAGTTTGTCAAAGGAAATAGTCGAACAACTAGACAAGACTGGATGCGTTATTTTGGAAGTTCCAAAGGAAGATGTAAATTATGATAAGCTTAATGCCAAAGTATGTCAGCAATATGCCTTAAAAGAATTTGCAGAAAATATAATACTTCTAGATACTGGACATGCTAAACTTATGACTACGTACTATCCATTGAAGAAACTAAGAAAAATTAAAGGATTAGAAAATGCAAAATATGTAGATCCATATGCAGGTAGTAAAGGAAATTCAATAAGATATTTATCAGTTGCGCCAAGAACTAATGATCTAAAAGTAAAAGGCGTAGATAATTTATTTTGTGCAGGTGAAAAATCTGGTCTTTTTGTTGGGCATACAGAAGCAAGCTGGTCTAAACTGCAACATTTTATATTTAGAGAATAAACTAGACAACGTTCTTAATGCATTATCTAGTTTTTTTTTATATTAAAGTTTATAATAAACTCATCATTATCAATCACAATAGATTCTATAATTTCATTCAATAATTTCTTTTTCTCGTTAAACTCAAGAGAATCTATATTGTTTTTAAAATCACTAATCAGAGCTAGTACTTCTACTATTTCCGAATCTGATAATGATTTAGAAGCCTGATCATTTAGTAACTCTTCTCTCTGCTTTTCAAGTTTAGTAATTTTTTCTTTTTCAGCTGAAATTTCACTAATTATTATTTTACTAATCTCTAAATCTTCGATGACTTTTAATTTATTTACTAATAGTTTTATAGATTTATTACATTGTTCTATGTTAGTATCAAGAGATTCTGCAGTTAACTTAGATGATAATTCATTTGATGTTTTTAATGTATTTTCTAAATCTGCAATTATCTGAAGTTCGGAGTAGTTTTTAAGATATTCAATTAGTTTTTCTTCTAGCAAAGGACCATTTATATTCTTAGACTTACATCTAGTTCCGCCAGAAGCTACTTTCATCGCACATTGATAATAGAACATTTTCTTACCATCTTTAAGTCTACTATGTGCGATATTCATTGATGAACCGCAGCTACATTTTAAGATACTTGTCAATAAAGCCGTATTGGTTTTACCACGTCTAGGTGCTTTATCTATGTTTGATTTAAGTATATTTTGAACTTCTAACCAGTCTTTTGAATTTATTACACCTTTATGTTTTGAAGTGGCGATTATTTGTTCATCTTTCTTACCATATCTAAGTAATCCATTTCCATTAGCGGCTCCATGAACTTCATACCCTTGTTCTTCAAAATAACTTAATATATTTTTGGTAGATTTGACGTATACAGGATTTTGAAGAATTATATTTATAGCTGACTTATTTAAATCACCACCGTTTTTACCCTTTAAATGATTTGATAGTGCCCATTTAGAAACTTGAGATATAGATTTCTCTTGCAAGTATTTTTCATATATTAATTCAACTATTTTTAATTCTTCTTTATTTGGTTTTAATTCGGTAATAGAACGCTCTTTACCATTCTCATCAAAATAATATTCCCTGGTTCCATCAAACCCTAAAGGAGATTGGCCACCTAACCATCTGCCCATTTTTGCAAGAGTGTACATATTATCTTTAACTCTTTCAGCTAATTGTTCAGTTTCTAGTTGTGCTAGTGAAGCCATGATACCAATGATAGCTCTTCCAAAGCTAGTAGAAGAATCGAACCCTTCATTAGCACTATATATAATACAGTCATGGTCAACGCAAATTTGAAGGGAATTATGTATATCTCTAGCATTACGGCCAAATCTATTAAGCTGATACAATACTATGTGATTTATTTCACCACTTTTAACTTTATCCATCATTTCTTTGTATTGAGGTCTATTTTCATTTCTTCCGGTAAATCCTTCATCTATGTATATATTTATGTCATCACACTCATTAAATTTAAATTCAATGAATTTTTTGCATTTTAAAATTTGATTTTCTATAGATTCACCTTTACCTGTAAATTTAGATTTACGAGTATAAATAGCAATTCCTTTCATAATATCACCCGATTTCTATAAATTCTAATAGTTGTTTATATGGTAATTCTAATAGTGAAGCTATTTGTTGTAAAGTTAATCCTTCTAAATCTGTTGGATCAAAAGAAGGTTGTAATAACTTAAAAGCAAAGTAATTGGCTTGCTTTTCAAGCTTCCCTTTATTAATATGTTTGATATTAAAAGCAGCTTCATAACTATTAGTATGTAAAAGAGCATGCCCTAATTCATGAAGTAATATAAATTTCTCAAGATTTATATTCAAATCATTCCTAATAAAAATAAGTTCATTTCCTAAATAATCTCTATAATAAAAGCTATCATTATTTTTTAATAAGATATTATTATTCTCAATTTTATGTATTTTTATATTCATATAATCAAAAATTTCATATACATTATCAGTATTATACATTTCTTTTAAACCAACTATAATTTCATCTACCCACAAATACATATGTCGTCACCTTTAAAATTATTTTTTATATTTTAATCCCAATAGTTGTAATTGGTTTAATAATTCATTCGCAAATTCAATGATTTCTTCTTTTGATAGCTTATCAGCATCAAATCCACCATATCCCATAATAGCTGGTTGTTTTAAAATAAATTGCATAGCTGCTTCAGCAGTTTTAAATTCTCCAGTTTCATAAAGTTCAACTTCTTCTCTTACTTGATTAGTATTAATAGAATCATCCCAATATTGGCATAGTAATTCATTTATATTCACTCCAAGGGCATCAGCTAACTTAGTTAACGTATCCGTTTTAGGATTTTTAGCTTTACCATTTTCTATATCATTTATTGTGCTTTGCCCAACTCCTGATAGCTCAGATAATTTAGCTAAAGTTAATTTATTGTGAAGTCTCAATTTTTTTATGTTATCACCTAGTTTTGTCATATAAAAACACTCCTTGTAACATTATAACATTATTTAAGTCCGGTTAACAGTACAATTATAACACTTGAAATCCGGTAAAGCAAATAGAAAATCTAAGATTTATAGAGAAATTTTGATAACTAGAGATTTATTCTATCAACTCAACCGGAAAACCGGATATTTGAATGTTGATTATCCGGTGAGGGAGAATTATGATTATTATATCGGTTGACCGGATATTAAAAGGAGGGACTAACGTGAATAATAATATTGCTGAATATGTAAATAATCTAAAGAAAGAAGGGAAAAGCATTACTGAAATAGTACAAGCCATTGGAATAGGGAGAAGTAGTTTTTACGATATTATGAGTGGAAATCAAATTCCTAAATTAGATACTGCTAATAAAATAGCTATTGCATTAAATGTAGATATAAAAGAATTGTTTCCAGATTTAAAGGAGGAATGATTAATGAACATACAAATAAAAAGTATTAATGAAAAACCATATATTTCAATAAATTCTAAAGAGTTTAGTTTGACTAATGGTTTTTCAGTACATTTGGCACTTGAAGAATTACGTTTACTAAATACAGGATTGGAAATAAGATTTGAGAGTTTGGGACAGTTTAATGAGTTAATAAAAGAAATTAACCAACTATAAACGGAAATGAGTCTAAAGAGCTATTTTTATCATAGCTAAAAGATTAATTTGAAAAAAATTAAAGTATATATTCACCAATTTATAAAAGAAGAAATATAATGTAATGATTAATTTTAGAGGGAATATATGAAGGAGTTTAAATTCAAAGTTGGGATTGCACCAACACAAGAGACTATAGAAATGTGTAATCAGTGTGCTGCGAAAATATTAATTGATAGGTATGGCGCTGAAAACATAAAGAAATTATTAGAAATAGTAAATTCTAAAGAAAGTGGTAAGTAAAAGATACTAAAGATTAAAAGTTGAAAAACTTCAATAATATTTAATTCAACATAACAAAATATTAGTCAAGCTCTACTACAAACCGCACACCAGTAGATGCTAAGGTGAGGAATTGGAAAGATATAAATACATTATAAGAAAGGAGTTGTTGCAAGATGATTAACATAGAAGATCACTTAGGCTTAGCTAGAAAAGTAGCACATCAATACTATAGGTATTCTAAAGAGAAATATTCTTATGATGAAATTGAATCAACAGCATTTATTGGATTAATAAAAGCAGGACAAAGATTTGATGAATCAAAAGGAGTTCAGTTTTCTACTTATGCAATCCCAAACATTAAATGGGAAATACAAAAGATGTTTAGAGATGATAAATGGTACTTTGTAAAACGTGGAGTTTCTCAGGTAATGCTTTCAACAAATTATGTGATAGATGATACAAATAATATTGAAATGCAAGAGATTCTAGAAGATGAAGAAAATATTGAAGATAACGTTGTAAATAGAATGACTGTTAAAATGCTATTTAATTTATTAAGTGAAAGAGATAAGAAAATAGTGTATCTGTATTTCTATAAACAATTAAGTCAATGTCAAATATCAGAAAATACAGGAATATCTCAAGCACATGTTAGTAGAATAATAAGAACTTCTTTAAAGAAGATGAAAAAAGAATTAGTAGCTTAGGGAAGGAAGTGAACCATGAATAGTTTTGTAATTAGCTGTAAGGCTAAAGATTTAAAAAGAGAAATTAAAAAGAAGATAGGTGGTGAAAAAATGAATAGAACTTTGTTGCTCAATAGTAATGGACTAGTTATAGATAGAAAGTATTTTGGAATCATGGAAAAGTTTAAATCAGCTATGATTAAAGAACTTATATCACCAAGTCAAACTCAATTATCAGTTGAAGAAGCCTATAAGGTAGCTAAGGACACTGAAGATATTTATTTAAACAGTAGTTTAAACAATGAAGCAGCATTAAGAGAAGCTGTTAGAAAATTTAATAATCAAAAAGGAGAGAAATAATAGTGAAGATATTTTTGAGAAGGTTGGAACTTAAGAACTTTAAGGGAGTTAAGGAATTGCAAATCAATTTTGGATCAGTAACAAGAATTAGTGGTGATAATGGAACAGGTAAAACTACAATAATGGATTCATTTATGTGGTTACTATTTGGAAAGGATAGCAAGGATAGAAAAGATTATAAGATAAAAACAATAGATGATAGCGGGGAAGAGCTTCATGGATTGGAACACACAGTTATTGGAACGCTAGAGGTTGACGGAACTTTAATTAAGTTACAAAGAACCCATAAAGAAAAATGGACTAAACAAAGGGGACAAGCAACATCAGAATTAAAAGGACACACTACTGACTATTCAATAAATGATGTGCCTGCCACAATGAAAGAATACAACGAGAAAGTAAATGATATCTTGGCGGATAACACTTTCAAGTTGATTACTAATCCACTTTATTTTACATCTTTAGATTGGAAAAAGCAAAGAGAAATACTTCTTGAAATAATTGGTGATGTAGATACAGAGAATGTAATTAATTATAACAAATCTCTTAAGCCATTAGAGAAGCTTTTGGGAAGTGATGATGTAGAAACATTAAGAAAGCAAGTTAAGGCTAAAATAGCGAAAATTAAAGAGCAAATTAAGGCTATACCAAACAGAATAGATGAATGCAACTTACAGATAGTAGAAGAAGATTTTGAAGCTTTGGAAGAAAAGAAGAAATCTATAAAAGCTGAAATGGAAAATATTAATGCATTAATGATAGACAAGTCCAAAGTTAATGAAGAAAAGTTAAAGTTGCAGGACCAATTATATAAATTAAAAACTGAATACTCAGATAAGGTTAATCAAGCTAAAAATACTTTAAATGCGCCTTTAAAGGAACTTCAATCTAAATTAAGAAATATTAATTATAAAGTTCAAGATATAGAGCTTGAGATCGAAAGAGCTGAAAGAAAAATATTTAAAGCTAATGAGGGAATAGGATTTAGTGAAGAAAGTATTCTTGAAAAAGAAAAAGAGCAAGAGAAATTAAGAATTCGATTCAAAGAAGAAAAAGCTAAGACTTTTGAATTTGATGAAGATGCTAAATATTGTCCTACTTGCATGAGAGAGTATGACCATGAGAGATTAGATGAAATAAGAGAAGATTACAAAGAGAAGTTTGAGAACTATAAAAATACAGTTATTAACAGAATAAGAACTAAAGGTAAAGCATTAGGTGAAGTAATAGAAAATATTAAATTGACTATAGAAGAAGATAAAAAACTAATGAAAAAATATAATGATAATTTAGTAGAGTTAAACTCTAAACTTGAAGTTTTGAAAACAGAAGGTAAAGAAATAGAAGCAAAATTATATAAATGTAATGTATCACAAGAAGTTACATTTGAAGGAAAAGAAGATCTAGAAAATAAAATTAACTTACTTATTCAAGAAATAGAAAACATATCAGCAGAGAATAATCTTGAATTAAAAGCTAAATATAATTCATTATACTATAAGATTGATGAAATAAATACCCAACTAGGAAAGAAGTCCAATAATGAAAGGCTTGTGTTAAGAATTAAAGAACTTGAGCAAGAAGAGAAGGAATTAGCAGTGAAACAGGCTGAATTAGAAGGACAAGACTTTATGTGTGAAGAGTTCATAAGAACTAAAGTAGAGCTTTTAGAGGGCAATATTAATAGAAAGTTCAAAGGAGTTTCATTCAAGTTATTCAATCAACTTGTTAATGGAGGACTTGAAGAAACTTGTGAAGCTTTAGTAGATGGTGTTCCATTTACTGCTGCTAATACTGCAAGTCAGATTAATGCAGGATTACAAATTATAAATACATTGTGTGAACACTATGACGTTACTGCTCCTATATTCGTAGATAATGCAGAAAGTGTAAACAACCTAGAGTTATGTAATAGTCAATTAATTAAATTGATAGTTACTTTAGATAAAAAAATAAAAGTGGAGGTAATTCAATAATGTTAGAAGGATATATACAAGCTTTAATAGATGCACATACAAGAAATATGAATTCCGAAGTCCCACCTCATATGAAGAAAGCAATTGAAAATAAAATATACGAACTAGAGAGTATATTAGATTTTTATAACAAAAAGTGCAAAGAAAATATAAATAGAAATTTTAAAATAAATGATATTCCAACATGCGATTTAGTTAATGAACTAAAAACAAGAGAAGGAGTTAAAGCACATGAGATTGCACCATACGAGGAGCAGTATACAATTCTATGCAAGCCTAATGATGACATTATTAGTAAAGTATTAAGCAGTAATGATGGTGGAGCAATAATATTGGAGGTAATAGATTAATGGGAAATAAAGATACAGGATTAACTTTAACAAAGGAAGATGCACTAAATAATGTGGTTGCAAAAATAGAAAGTTTAAAGAAGAGTAACGAGATAGTTTTACCAGCTAATTATAATGAAGCAAATGCAATTAATGCAGCATGGTTAATGTTACAAGATGTTAAATGTAAAGTAGGAAATGATTATAAGCCTGCATTAGAAGTATGTAGTAAAAATTCAATTGTAGAAGCATTATACAACATGACAATACAAGGGTTAAATCCAGTAAAGAAACAATGCTACTTTGTTCCCTATAGTGGAAAATTAACTCTCATGAGGTCTTATATGGGTACTGTAGCAGTAACAAAAAGATTAAAAGGTGTTAAGGATGTTAAGGCATTTGCTATATATGAAGGGGATAAATTCGATATGGCTTTTAACAAGGATACTTATAATATTGATTTTGAGTATGAGCCTAAATTCCAAAACATTGATAACAAGAAAATCAAAGGTGCATTTGCAATAGTAATTGGTGATAACGGAGAAAAGCTTCATACAGAAATAATGACTATGGAGCAAATAAAGAAGGCTTGGTCTATGAGTAAAACATATAAGAATGAATCAAAGGTCCACAATGATTTTACTGAAGAAATGGCTAAGAAAACTGTAATCAATAGGGCTTGTAAGAAGTTCTTTAATACAAGTGATGATAATGATTTATTAGTTGAATCTCTATATAACACTAATGATAGCTTAGAGGATAAATATAATCAGGAAGATATTATTGAAACTATTCAAGCAGAAGTAAAAGAAGAAATAAAGGAAGAAGCCAATAAAGAATTTATAGATGTTCCAGTAGAAGAAATACAACCCAAAGAAGTCGAAGTCGAAATAGTAAAAGAACCTTCAAATAAAGATGATGATTGTGACTTCTAATGATTAAAGTAATAGCAACTGGATCAAGAGGAAATTTTTACATTCTAGAAGCTGGAGAAGAAATTCTCCTTCTAGAATGTGGAATTAGTATAAAAGATATAAAAAAAGCTTTAAATTTCGATTTAAGTAAAATTGTAGGTTGTTTATTATCACATAGCCACAATGACCATTGCAAGGCTATAGAAGAAGTTTTAAAATTCACTGATGTATTCACAAGTAAGGGGACAAAAGAAGAGATACAGGAACGATTTATTATAAATAGACGTTGTTTTGAGATTGAACACAATAAACCTTTTGAAATTGGTGGCTTTATGATTGTTCCATTTAATACTCAACATGATACTAAAGAGCCTTTTGGATTCTTAATATATCATAAAGACATTGGAAATGTAATTTTTGCTACTGATACTTATTATCTTAAATACAAATTTAGAAACGTAGATCATGTGTTGATAGAGTGTAACTACAGCGAGAATATATTGGAGAATTTAGAAGCATATAGAGCTAGATTATTAAAAAGCCATATGAATTTAGAAACATTAAAAGAAACCCTTAGTTCTTGGGATTTATCAAGGACTAAAGATATTACCTTAATACACATAAGTGATGGAAATGGAGACCCAGAAAGATTTAAAGAAGAGATAGAATCTCTTACAGGAATTAAAACAATTATAGCAGCTCCAGGAGTTGAGATTTAGAGAGGAAAGATAAGATATGGATATGTTTACTTTAGATAACAAGGAAAAGTTCTTAGAATTACTTAGAAAGACCGGTAGATGTGGAATTGAAAATTTAATAAAATGGCTAGAAAACACAGACTTTTTTACAGCTCCAGCATCTACAAGATTTCACAGTAATTATGAAGGTGGATTATGCCAACATAGTTTAAATGTCTATGAGGTATTCAAGAAAAAATGCGAAGATAATGAAGCTGGATTGGACGGAGATAATATAATAATTGCAGCTTTATTACATGATATTTGTAAGGCAAATTATTATGTACCTAGCACCAGGAATGTAAAAAAAGATGGAAAGTGGATACAAGTACCTTACTACACAGTAGAGGACCAAAATCCTTTAGGACATGGAGAAAAAAGCTGTTTAATACTTCAAACTTTTATAAAGCTTACGAAGGAAGAACTTTATTGCATTAGATGGCATATGGGTGGATATGAGCCGAAAGAAAATCTAAATACAATTAGTGCAGCCTGGAATATGTGTAGACCAGCAGTATTACTTCACACATCAGATTTAGAAGCAAGCTACTTAATGGAAGAACATAGGGAGGCTTAGTAATGGAAGATAGAATTAATGAAATAAATTTTATTGTAGATATGGTTCATAAGTTGTGTGAAGAAGCAGAAATTGGACTTATAGCAAAAGACGTTAAAGGGCAATTAATGGTAGTAGTTCAAGATGCTCGAAATGGAAAAGAATATTGCATGAGGAAGGTGAAGTAATGAATAAGGTGATTCTATTAGGTAGATTAACAAAAGATCCAGAGCTTAATCATGCGGCAGGAACAGGGAAAGCAGTGGTAAGGTTTACTTTAGCAGTAACAAGACCTTTTAAAAAAGATGAAACTGATTTTATCAATTGTATAGCTTTTGGTAAAACTGGTGAAACAATAGCACAATATCTCACAAAGGGTAGACAATTAGCGGTTACTGGAAACATCAGAACTGGAAGTTATGATGCTAAAGATGGAACTAAAAGATATACAACTGACATAGTAGTGGATTCATTTGAGTTTATAGGTGGCAATCAAAATAATAACATGAATAGTAGCAATTCTAGAGGATTTAATAACTCAGGAAATGGATTAGGAGATAATTTTGAGGAGGATATGACCCCAGTGGATGACGGAGATATGCCATTTTAATTTGAAGGGGGCAAGGATATGAGAGCGTTATTAATAATAATAGGAGTGATATTTGTTCTTATTGACTTAGCATTATGTATTAATAGCAGCAGAATAAGTAGATGGGAAGAAAGAAAGAGAGGAAAATATGTATAGATATAAATTTACTGATACAGAGATAAATAAACTACTAAAAGAAAATTTAGTAATTATTTATGATACAAGAGAACAAAAGAATGATCACATATTAAAGGTGTTTGATGAAAAGGGTATAAAGTACAAAAGGCAAAAGGTTGATGAAGGAGATTATACAGGAATAATTACTGCTAGACCTGAAATGGGAATCAGCAGAGATTTATATTTCAATGTAGCTGTAGAACGTAAAAATAGCATAGATGAACTTATAGGAAGTATAAAAGATGCAGATAGGTTTGAAGATGAATTTAATAGGGCCCTAGTCAAAGGAATTAAGATTTATTTAGTAGTGGAAGAAAAAGACGGAATTCAAAATATGAGAGCTGGAAAATATAGAAGTGAATACAAGCCAAAGGCATTATGGGGGAAATTCAATTCTTTAGAGGACAAGTATTTAAAAGGGAGCACATTTGTCAATAAAGATGATAGCGCGGCTATTATTTATAGTAAGCTATATTATTCAATTAGAAACTTACTAAAGAACGGAGAGATTGATTTGGAGGAGGAAGAAAATCAATGAAAATAGTGTTGAAGCCTTTAAAGTTTAAAATCAAACCTACACTATTAAGTCAAATTCATAAGTGTGAAGAAGAAGATAAAGAATTTCTTACTGCAATAGTTAGAGGGGATTTAGGAAATGCCATTGAAGAATTTCACGATAAGATTACATCATCTTTAAATGCATTAAGATTATTAGGAATTCCAATAGAGATAATAGCTAACGGACAAGATGAACATTTCAAAAAGTTAATTGAAAGGGGATGGAGTTTTGAAGAAGATGCTTAACATTGGATATAACAATACAGTGTCAACAGATAAAATTGTTTCTATATTGGATGTAGATAGTGCTCCAGCAAGAAGATTGATAAAAAATGCAAAAGATGAAATGATGTTAATTGATGCAACTCATGGGAAAAAATCTTCATCAGTTATCATTGTTGAGAGTAACCATGCAATTGTTAGTGCGATAGATAGAAAGACATTATCAAAAAGGATTGATGATCTATGCCTTTAGTTACCAAGAATCAAATTGAACAGCTTTATATAAACCAAGGATTGACTAAAGATGAAACAGCTAAAAAGCTTGGAATAGCTAAATCAACTTTATGGAACTATTGCAAAGAGTATGGAATAAAAAGTACTAAGTTTTGGACAGACGAAGAAGTATATTATTTAGAAGAAAACTATGGGAAATATTCTTTGAGGACATTAGCTAAAAACTTAAATAGAACTGAAAGTGCAATAAGAGGAAAGTGTTTAAGGTTAGGTTTGACAAGTGCATTAGGAAATACTGGATTATTGAATACTAGTGATATAGGTAGGGCATTAGGAATTGATAGAAAAACAGTATGGAATTATATACAAGAGAAAGGATTACCAGGTAAGAAAAAAGTGGTACTTAACAAAAAGAAATTCTGGAGAATAGATATAAGCGATTTTTGGAAATGGTTAGAAAATAATAAAGATTTAATTGATTTGTCTAACTTGGAGAAGAATATGTTAGGTCCTGAGCCAGATTGGGTTGATAAAAAGCGGAAAGAAGATATAAGGAATAAGACCAGATATAATCAAAACTGGACTAAGGCAGAAGTTGATTATTTAAAGGCTAATCATAAAATAAAGACCTTTAATGAAATAGCAAGAGACCTAAATAGAACTGTAAGCTCAGTTCAGATTAAATCTAGGAAACTAGGATTGTCTAAAGTTATTGAAATAAAGTGGAAACCTGTAGAAGTTAATTTACTTATAGATATGAAAAAGAAAGGATTAACTGATATTGAAATAGCTGAGGAACTAGGTAGAAGTTTAGCAAGTGTTGATTGGAAAAGAAAAGAGCTTCTTAAAAAAGGAGTTTTGGATTACAGATATAGAAGAGCAAGAGGGTGATAATTTGAGCCTTGATGATCTAAAGAAAGAATACAATGCTTTATTGAATAGAAATAATAAAGCAGAAGAATTCTTTTCAAAGGGAGAAGTTAAGAAAAAACACATACTAGAACTTTACAAAATAATAATAGGGTTAAGTAACTTAAGAACAAATATAGAAAATAGATTAGGTAGGAAAATGACTAAAGAAGAGATACTAAAAGGCTTTTGAGGAGGTGAGTAACTTTTGCTAGAAGATATAAATTTAAAGGAATTAATAGAAAGAGAAACAGGGGAGAGATTCAATAGAGAGGGGTTCATTAAGTGCCCCTTTCATGGAGAAAAAACTCCTTCTATGAGTATAAAGTTTTTCCCGGATAAAAATAAATATAAATTTAAGTGTTTTGGATGTGATGCTGGTGGTGATGCAATAGACTTTATATCTAAACTTAAAGATCTGGATTACAAAAAGACTAGAGAATATTTAGGGATGCCTTTAGAAAAGTCAGACATAGAAATTTTAGAAGATAAAGTTAAAAGTTTCATAGGATGGGAACTAACAAAATATAGAGAAGACCAAGAGCTTCTAGGATTATTTACTTTTGTAAATAAAGATAATAAGCCTATCTATTATAAAGCTAAGTTTTTTGACCATAAAGAGGGTAAAAAGAAGCATGGTTACTATCATTTCGAAGAAGATAAAGTCAAGGCTAATAGAGGACACGATGAAGTTCCTTATAATTACTACAGAACATTAAAAGCTATTAAAGATGGAAAAGTAATTGTAATAGTTGAAGGTGAAAAGGATGCAAATACAATAAATTCACTCTTTAAAGGTATTGAGTATGAATCTACAAGCTTTAAAGGAATAACAGAAAATATAGACTTTGCAGGTGCTAGAATTTATGTTTGCAGTGATACTGGAAACGCTGGGGAGCAATATGCATGGAAAATCTATAATGAATTATTCCTAGGATCAGCTGAATTTAAATTTATAAAATTACCAGGACTATCTTCATTAGGTGACAATAAAGATGTCACTGATTGGATTGAATACGGACACACTAAAAAAGATTTACAAAAAGCCTTTAATAGAAGTTTGGATTTAAAGTCTAGATATGAAATGCAGCAAAATCAAAATGGTGTTTATAAATGGATATGGAACAAAAAAGAAGATGATTATTACAAGGAGTATATTACTAATTTCAAAGTAATGGAAGCAAAAAGAATTAGATTTGTAGATGATGATAGAGAAGGAATAAAACTAGTGCTGAAATCTAATACAGGAGAGACTTTTGAAAAATATGGATTTTCAACAGTGTTTGATGATACCAAAAGTTTTAAAAACTTTCTAGGAACGATGGATCTATCATTTATAGGAGACGTTAAAGTTCTTACTGAGTTAAAGATATGGATAAATAAATACTTTGCAGTTGAAAATGAAGAGATCCATGGAGGAACTAAGTTTTTACAAAGTAATGATGAATTATTATTGATAACTAAGGAAGGTGCAATATCAAAAAATAAGTTTAATATATCAATTAAGACTGATAGTAATATAGCTAGTGGAATAAACTCAGTAGAGAAAATAAGCAAGAAGGAATTCAATGAGTTAAGAAAACACATATTTAAATTCGCTACTCCTGAAAAAAGTATAAGTATTATAGGAACATTAATAAATAATTTAACAATATATCAAAGCAGAGCTGTAAAAAACAAATTACATCACCTTTTAATTGTAGGAGAGTCTGGATCAGGGAAAAGTACAATTTTAGATAACGTTATAGTTCCATTACTGAATATGAGTAAGAATGATATTAAGTCTATAGGATTAACATCACCGTTTGGATTAATAAAAAGTTTATCCGAGGGAAATTATACTTTGTTGTTAGAAGAATTCAAGCCCTCATCTTTAGATAGATTTAAAATTCTTAAACTTTCGGAAATACTGAGAAATGCTTACGATGGGACAAGTGTATCAAAAGGAAATAGAAGCCTTGAAACAGTAGAGTTTAAGTTAGATAGACCAATAGTTTTAGTAGGAGAAGAAAGTTATCCAAATTCAGAAAAGGCACTTATAGAAAGAAGCTGTATTGTATATCTATCAAGAAATGAAAGATTAGAATCTCATACAAAATCAATGGAATGGATAATAAAAAATCAAGAATTACTTAATAAGCTAGGAAGAAGTTTAATTGATGTAGTTTTAAATTTATCAGCAGAAGAATATGCAAAAATGAGGGAAACAGCAAATGCTAAGATCAAGGAACTTTCAAATAGAACACTTACAACTGCGATAAATATTCATTGCGGTATGCAAATAATTAATAAAGTTGCTGAAGAGCTAGGAGAAAAAGAGATAAAGGGATTTGAAGAACATTTAGTAGATAATATAAAAAATGAAGTTCTTGAAGGAGCCGAGGAAGTTAATTCAGTAGTCGAGAAAATGCTTATAACTTTTAATCAGATGATTGAAGATTCAAGAGTTGCTTATCCAGATAGTGTATTTACTGAAAAAAATATAAGGACATATATAAAAACTAGTGAAATGATTAATTTAATTTATGAGCATACTCAAAGATTTGGAGCGGATATAATTCCATTAAAATTAAAAGACTTCAAGAAACAGGCTAAGAAAGCGGGATATTTAATAAATGAAAGTGTTCCCACAAGCATGAAACAACCAGCAGGCAACTTTAAAACTGTAAGAATGGATGAATACAATGCCGAGAAATTAAGAGAACTAAAGCTATTTGAAATAGTAGAGCCAATATTTGCATTACCAGTAGAAGTGGAAGATGGAGAAGCAATGCCATTTTAAATAGCAATTTGTAATTATTACGAACTAATAGTCTTTGAAAATTGAATAATACGGTATGAAAATATATGATATAATTAAGTCAAGTAATATTG
>NZ_JADNKB010000029.1:0-3846 GCF_015555225.1 Clostridium sp. D46t1_190503_E9 | reverse complement strand
CTCAATAAAAAGTTTAATCTCTTCGCTCAAATTACTTTGAGTCTTAATTTTAAGACGTCTAAAAGAATTGCTGGTTTATTTTACTTAACTTATTTTCTGTTCAATTTTCAAAGATCTTGTCGAACAAGCGACTTCTATATCTTAACATCCTTAGGAGTTATTGTCAACATTTTTTTTTATTGTTGTTAATAACTTGTTTTCCTCAAGAACATTGACTATTCTATCATAGCTTTCAGTACACAAATATAAATATATGCTATATATCTTAAATTATTCATTATTTCCTTATAATTTTAAACTTTTTCTTTATTTTATATATATTGATACTCCAGGATAAGTTTAAGAATACTTACATCACATTATATTGTATATTAGTATTTTACTTCCATTAATTATATTCTTCCATTAATTATATTATTGCTTATTATATATTATGTATTTCTAAATATCTTTTTATTTTACTATATAATATTTGTAATATTTGAATTTCAAAATAACTAAACTATAGAAATTTTAAAATATTAGTATTATAATATACTAGCAAAATGAATTTATCTATGCATCTATAGCTCAGTTGGATAGAGCGTTGGACTTCGAATCCAAGCGTCGGGGGTTCGAGCCCCTCTAGGTGCACCATTGTTACATTTTGTTAAATAAAATAGTGAAAGAATAAAAAATGAAAGAGTGAAAAAATTAAGGAAGAAATCCTTCGTATAACTTAAATTTAGTTTTGCAAAACAAAACACCTTTAACTTTTCACTCTTCACTCTTCACTAAAAAACCACTTTTCAATTTATATATATTTCATTATCATTGTAGAAATAGGCTCAACCTTAACTTTATTACCTTCTATATTATAAAGTCCATCCTCATTTATATTATTCTTATCTACTATTACCCTTAATTTATTATGATTTAATTTTACTTCTACTGGGTACTTATTAGAATTAAATATAATTACTATTTTCCCAATAGAGTCTCCTACTTTATTTCCATCAGCTATATAACCAACTATATTTTTTTCTGTAAAATTTTCTCCCATTTTTAAAAATTGAATACTTTCCTCTATCTCTTTTGATGAGTTCATTTTAAATACTTTGTGATCTTTCCTTAATTGAATTAAGCTTTTATAGTATTCGAATATATCTATATAAATTTCTTTTCTACTCCAATCGAATTTATTAACACTATCTGGTGATTTATAACTATTTTCTATTAAGTGTCCATTAGCATCTACTTTTGTCCTTAATATTTCATCTCCTGAATGTATAAAAGGAATCCCTTGAGATGTTAATACTATCGCTGCTGCCATTTTATTCATAGCAATTCTTTCTTTCTTTGTTGATAATGGCTTAGCTAAGGATAATTTATCCCATAAAGTATAATTGTCATGAGCTGATGTATATGTTATAACTTGATATGGTTCATTAGCCCAATAGTCATTTGAATAAATTACTCTATCATAATCTATGTCTTTATGTTTTACTGAAGCAACTATACCAAACTTTAAGCTCTCTTCAAAATCTATTCCACCATTTATAAAGCCACCTTTTTCTTTTTCGAAAACATCACCTTTTATCGCATCTCTTATGTCATCACTAAAAGCTCCTATTTGTAGATTTCCAAATTTTCTTATATTATTCTTAAGAGATAGCCTTTCATTAGATAATGGTGAATCACTAGCCTTCCATCCCTCACCATATATTAATATACCTCTATCTATTTTATTAAGCTCTTCCCTAATTACCTTCATTGTCTCAATATCATGAAGTCCCATTAAATCAAATCTAAATCCATCTATTTTATATTCATTTACCCAGTATTTTAATGAATCAACAATGAATTTCCTTACCATAATTCTTTCTGACGCAATTTCATTACCACATCCTGATCCATTTGAGAAACCACCATCATTATTTTGACGATAATAGTATTTAGGTACTATAGAATTAAAATTAGAATTTTCTGTATCTGCTGTATGATTATAAACTACATCCATAACTACTTTAAATCCAGACTCATGTAACTTCATTATTAATTCTTTAAATTCCTTTATTCTGACTTCACCTAAATAAGGATTAGTTGAATATGATCCTTCAGGAACATTATAATTTAATGGATCATAGCCCCAATTATATTCATTTTCATTAAATCGTCTCTCATCTACTGTTTTATAATCAAAGCTAGGTAGTAATTGTATAACATTCACTCCTAGTTCTTTTAAGTGGCTTAGCCCTGTTTTAATTTCAGTTCCTTTTATAGCAGAGTTATCCTGACAAATCCCTTTAAACTTTCCCCTTATTTCATTATCTATTCCTGAATTACTGTCTATAGTAAAATCCCTAACGTTCATTTCGTAAATTACTGCATCTAGTGAATTCTCTAAAACTGGCTTTTTATGACTTTCCCATCCATCAGGATTTGTTTTATTTAAGTCTATAATCATTCCCCTTTTCCCATTTACACCAACTGCTTTTGCATATGGATCTACAGCCTCATACTCTTTTCCATCTATATTTACTAAATAGTTATAGAATTCGCCGTCTAGATTTCCACTTATTTCAATTTCCCAAATTCCTTTTTCTCTGAGATCCATATTAACAGTTTTATTTGCTTTTGATTCATAATCATAGCCATCTTTTCCATACAAATTTATCTTTACATTCGCTGCTAAAGGTGCCCATAATCTAAACTTTGTTTTTGTAGATGAATATATAGCTCCAAGTTCACCATCATATCTATATAAGTCTTCAAATTCTATAGAGTCATAATTTTTATAGTTAAAATACATTATATCGCCTCCTTATTAGCTAATTATATTACAAAGTAATATTCTTTTTTATTTTTAGAAGTATGTTTGTATTTAAATACAAACTTAATATTAATTTCTTATGACTTTGTCTTATATTATATGATTTAAATATTAAACCCTTATATAAAAATAAGCCTTATATCTTGTAAATATGATATAAGGCTTATTTTTATATATTATACGATTTTTGTTCCATGTATTTCTTTAGCTTTCGTTTTTTCTATTACTAAATCCCTATTTTCCTTATTAATTCCAGCTCCTGGGACTATAATTATTCTATTATTAGCATACTCAATTAACTCTTTTAAGGTATCTAAATTATTTAATGCAGATATATTTCCACCCTTAGTTAATATTCTATCTACACCTAATTCAACTAATTCATCAATAGCTAATTTTTTATCCACTATTTCATCAAATGCCATGTGAAAAGTTATATTTAAATCTCCGCTAACTTCTTTTACCCTTTTCATAAAACTTGCATCAACTTTCCCATCCTCTGTTAATGCACCTATTACAATAGCATTTGCTCCTAAACTCCTACAAACTTCTATATCAGTATACATTATTTCCTTTTCTATACTGTTATAAATAAAATTACCACCCCTTGGTCTAATTATCACATTTATAGGTAAATTTATATTTTCTATCGTCTTTTTTATAGTCCCATAGCTAGGTGTTGTCCCACCTTCAAGTAAATTATCACATAGTTCTATTCTATTTGCCCCATTTGCTTCTGCTCTAACTGCATCTTCATAGCAACCCGTACATGCTTCAAATATCATAAACTCCTCCTAATCCCATTGAAATAATTAATAATAAATCCATCCACAATACATTAAAATTTATCCACATATTTAGTCATATTTCATGCTACACTTGTGGATTTTACATATTAATATATATTAATCAAGAAAAAAAATAAAGACAACTAACTTAAGTTGTCTTTTCTTTTGGAGCGGGTGATGAGAATCGAACTCACGTAACTTGCTTGGAAGGCAAGGGCTCTACCATTGAGCTACACCCGCATATTA
>NZ_JADNKB010000028.1:0-4327 GCF_015555225.1 Clostridium sp. D46t1_190503_E9 | reverse complement strand
TGATAGGTCAGAGGTGTAAGTGTGGTAACATATTTAGCTGACTGATACTAATAGGTCGAGGGCTTGACCAATAAAAAACAGGCTTAAAATTAATTCATGTGCAATTTTCAGAGAACACTCTGAAATCTGGTGATGATGGCGTAGAGGAAACACTCCTTTCCATTCCGAACAGGAAAGTTAAGCTCTACAGCGTCGATGGTACTGCATGGGAGACTGTGTGGGAGAGTAGAACGTTGCCAGGTTATCATGCGTTATTAGCTCAGTTGGTAGAGCACCTGACTCTTAATCAGGGTGTCCCGGGTTCGATCCCCTGATAACGCACCAAAATCCTAAACATTTGTTTAGGATTTTTTTATTTTGAAAATTATTTTTTGGAAATTTCTTTGAAATTTATTAGAATATGAAATTTTATAAATATTGATTGGTTAATTTATAATAAATAATATCTATAATTTAGGGTATACAAAAAATAAAAATAACTTTTAGATAATATGATTTTAAATTATTTTTACATGATGAAAAGATGCTATATAATTTAAAAAAGAGAAATTTAGACTGGAGGGAATATATATGTTTTCAAAAACAAGGAAAGTAGCTATAGTAGGAACAGGATTAGTTGGATCCAGTACAGCATTTAGTTTAATAACACAAGGGGTTTGTGATGAAGTATTAATGATAGATATTAATAGAGAAAAAGCTCTTGGAGAAGTGATGGACTTAAAGCATTGTATAGAATATTTAAATAGAAATACAAAGATAAGAGTTGGATCATATGAAGAATGTGGTGATGTAGATATAGTTGTAATAACTGCTGGAGCGCCACCAAAGCCAGGGCAAACGAGATTGGATTCACTGGATTTATCAGCTAAGATAGTAGAATCAATAGTAGACCCTATTATGGAAAGTGGATTTAATGGGCATTTTATAATAATATCAAATCCGGTAGACATAATAGCTAATCATGTATATAAGATATCTGGATTACCTAAAAGTCACGTCATAGGAACAGGAACATCAGTTGATTCTGCAAGATTAAAGAATTTTATAGGAGATTTATTTAATGTTGATCCTAGAAGTGTTCAAGCTTATTCTATGGGTGAACATGGAGATTCTCAAATGGTTCCATGGTCTCATGTTTATATAGGAGGAAAGCCTTTTAATAAGGTTATACAAGATAATAAAGATAGAGTCGGAGATGTAGATTTAGATAAATTAGTTTTAGAAACTGCTCAAGCTGGATGGGAAGTATATAATAGAAAAGGAACAACCTATTATGCTATAGCAGCTGCTACTGTAGGTATAATAAAAGCGATTATAAATGATGAGAATAAAATAATACCAGTATCTACATTATTAGATGGTGAATACGGTGAATATAATGTATTTAGTGGTGTGCCAGCAGTTCTTAATAGCGAAGGTGTGAAGGAAGTAGTAGAAATAGATATGACGGATGAAGAACTTAAAAGATTTAAAAAATCTAATGACGTTATAAGAGAGTATATAGAAAAATTAAATAAATAATTTAAGTGCTGTTTATAAGAATAACGATATTTTTATAAATGGCACTATTTAATTCTTGAGATAAAGTATAAAATAAATTATATAAGTAACGTGTTATAAATTATTTCCTCTAGTTTTCAAGTGCATGTATGTAGAGGTTAGTTGATTTTAGGCAAATTTAATTTTAGAAGAATAACTCAATAAGTAAATATGTATATGCTATCGGTAATGAATAAAAGCTTTGAGATTGGATAAAATAGAATCGAATTAAAGTCGCATATTTACATATAAAATTGAATTAATTTATATTAATAAGAAAAAATAAAATAATTTTTAAAAAATATGTTGACATATGGACAATATGTCTATATAATAAATTCTTGTTGAGAGAAAAATATCTGGTGATGATGGCGTAAAGGAAACACTCCTTCCCATTCCGAACAGGAAAGTTAAGCTTTATAGCGCCGATGGTACTGCATGGGAGACTGTGTGGAAGAGTAGGACGTTGCCAGGTTCATACGGTTTACTAGCTCAATCGGTAGAGCACTTGACTTTTAATCAAGGTGTACCGGGTTCGATTCCCGGGTAAGCCACCAAAAATCACTTCAGTAATGAAGTGATTTTTTAATAAGAACTTGCTTAGCATTATATATAAAAAGAAAGGATTTTATTCCTTTCTTTTTTATTTTCTCAATATATCATTTTTCATAAATTTTAAAAATTTCTTTATAGATTGTAGATCATCCTTTAATGTTGAAGAATCTTCCTCTTTGAAATAGCCCTTAATATAAATTAACATTATAAAGAATAATATTCCTAAATTAATATACATATCTTTTATATCTGCTATGAATAGATTGCTAATTCCTATAAAGTCCAGGCTACCTCCATAAAAGATTTTATCTATCAATGAACATAGGGCTCCAGATAGAATAAATAAAAATGCCATGTCTGACCAGAACTCTTTATTTCCTTTAGATAAATAATATCTATATACTTCTATAAATAGTATTACTGCTAGCGCATTTAATATTATCAAAGCAGAAAATCCCACTCCAAGGCCAAATCTTGCATTAAGCCAAGATCCATCTGTATTAATTATAGGATCAAAGGAAAGAAACTTTGGTATGATTTCAAAATAGTTATCGAAATAGAAAAGTTTTATTATAAGTTTTATTCCTTGATCTATTAACATAAGTATAAGGAAAATTACAAAAACTATTTTGCTACTAAATCCATTAGAATATTTTTTGGATGTAATGTATATTATCCAGCCTGTAAATGCAAATATGATAGTTAATAATAAATTCATACCTAAAGTATAAAAACTATCTACTCTGCCAGTGATAATTTCAAATGCAAAGTATAATAACCACATTATAGGGAGCAATCCTATTGTTAGCCATTTATCTTTATTAAATTTGTTAGTCATTTTATCCTCCTACAGAAAACTTAAGATATTAAGATTTTATCATACATAGGTATAAATTACATATAAGGATAACAAATTATTTTAAATACTGATATAATTAAAGTGAAAATACTGAATATTTACGTTATTTAGATAAATAATAAAATAACGGCATACAACATAGGAGGGGATTGAAGTGTTAAAAATTTTTGCAGTATCAGATTCAATAGGGGAAACAGCTCAGCAAGTTGCACTGGCAGCATCAAGTCAATTCAAAGGAGAAGTAGAGGTAAAAAGAGTTCCCTATATTAAAGGATTAGAAGATATAGAAGATTTAATGAGAGAGGTTAGTAGTTGCGAAAAGTGTATGATAGTTTCAACTATAATAACTGTAAATGTAAGAGAATATCTAACACAAAAGTGTTTAGAGAAAAATATATCAGTAGTAAATGTACTTGGACCAATAATAAATGTAGCTTCATCTATATTAAATAAAATGCCTGATAATAACCCAGGTGCAATGTGGAAAACCGATGAAGTTTACTTTAAGAGAATTGAGGCAATGGAATTTGCTATGCAATATGATGATAGTAAAGACTACAGAGGACTTAAAAATGCAGATGTTGTACTTATAGGATTATCAAGAACATCAAAAACACCATTATGTATGTATTTAGCTAATAAAGGAATAAAAGCTATAAATATACCCCTTATGCCAGAAGTAGAAATACCAGCGGAACTTTTTGAAGTAGATAAGAAAAAGATCTTTGGATTAGTAATAAATCCTCTACAATTAATAGAAATACGAAAAAGAAGATTAGATAAATTTCATAGAATGCCTACAGGAATTGAATATGCAAGTGATGCTAGAATTTTAGAAGAATTTGATTTTGCAGATAGAATAATGAGACGATTAGGATGTAAAACTATAGATGTTACTCAAAGAGCGATAGAAGATACTGCGTTAATAATACTAGAAGCATTGGGGCACCAAAAGTAAAATACTAGACATATAATCTGTTATCTATAGCTGCATTAGAGTTTTGGATAACAGATTATTAATTATATTTATATTAACCTATAAAAAGACAAAAACACCTATAAAATAATTGTTTTCAAAATAAATCTATAATTTTATTAAAAAATATGATTAAATATGTTGACAATAGTTTTTTTTAATGATAATATTTATTCATCGCCTAAGGCAAGTCAAGTATTTTAAAAAACAATAAAAAATATGTTGACATAAACGACTTAGGATGATAAGATAAGAAAGTCGCTTGAGAGCGATGAAGAAAATGGTCTTTGAAAATTGAACAGAAAATAAGTTAAGTAAAATAAACCAGCAATTCTTTTAGACGTCTTAAAATTAAGACTCAAAGTAATTTGAGCGAAGAGATTAAACTTTTTATTGAG
>NZ_JADNKB010000027.1:0-4533 GCF_015555225.1 Clostridium sp. D46t1_190503_E9 | reverse complement strand
TATATTATAAATATATATTATAAATATATATTATAAAATTATACAAAAAATGTGTATTTAATAAATCTAGTAAATAAATTGTGATAAAATTAATATATATAAATATAATTTAATTTAGGAGGTGAGATTATGGAAGAGAAGAAAGTTTATTTATCAATTTCAGAAATGTTATCTAGGGCATTTAATTTATGCAAAAATAGTGCACTAGAAATTTTAAAGGTTATTGGAATATTTATAGTTCCTACAATTGTAGTTTTAGTTGGAATAATAGTAGGGATAGTTCTTTCAAGTTTAATAAATATTTCGTATTCATACTCATATTCATATTCTTATTTTGATGAAGCAATACCGCTTATAGGAATAGGAACAATCTTACTTATAATTTTAGTGGCATTAGTATCGTCATTATTAATGTTATATGCAAGTGGTATTATAACTAAGGTGTTAGATGATGCTAACAAAGGAAATGAGGTAAGTTGGAGAGCTGCCAATAAATATGTTTGGCAAAGGAAATGGAGCATTTTAGGATTAAATGTTTTAGTTTGGCTAATGTTATTCGCATTTGCAGTAGTAATAATTTTATTAACTATATTATTAGCTGTACTAACTGTTGGAATTGGATTAATAATATTAATTCCTTTAATAATTGCGATAGCTGTTGTTATGGCGCCGTTGGCATATTTATTTAATTCAATGCTAATAGTGAGGGATTTAACTATCACTGAGGCAATAGGAGAAACATTTATGCTATTTAAGAAAGGATATTTTTGGTCAACTATAGGAAAGTTAGCAGCTATATCTGGGATAACAATTGGTATTGGATTAGTTTTAGCTATAATTCAAATAATACCTTTAGTAGGAATAATAATAGCTGTAATAGGACAATATGCAATTCAAGCATATACAATATCTTATCTAAATATATTAGCATTAGATAGAAGTAATACAGTAGAAAGTTTTATAGATCCTATAATGTAAATTAAAAAAAGGTTTATTTAACTAGATTATATTTAGTTAAATAAACCTTTTGTTAATAGTCATTATGAAATTTATACATAATAATACAAATAAGACTAATACTATAAAAAGAAAATATAGTAGAGGTGAGAAGATGATAAATAGGAATATGACTGTATTAGAAGCTATACAAGAAAATCATCAAGTTGAACAAATATTTTTAAGCTTTGGAATAGGATGTGGAATTTTTAGCAATAATATTGGAAGTACAATAGAAGACATATGTATAAAAAGAGGAATAGATGTAGAGAAATTACTTAATGAATTAAATTATAATAGATTTTACTAAGAGGAAGTAGAAGTACTTTTATCATAGTTTTTCTAAAATATATAAAAAGTGCTATAATTATAGTATTATTTCAGCTCTGTAGAAATACAGAGTTTTGATATTTAGATTAGGAGGATATTATGGGGAAAAGTTATAGTAAAGAATACGAATTACATTATTACGATGTAGATAGTAACTTAAGGTGTACAATGTCAACTATTATAAATATTTTATCTGATATAGGTACAAAACAATCAGAAGAGCTGGGATCAGGTATGGAAGCTTTATTAAAAGATAATATGACATGGGTATTTTATAACTATCATGTAAAAGTATTTAGACATCCAATGTATGGAGAAAAGCTATCAGTGAAAACTGAGGCTGTAGGATTTAAGAAATTTTATGCTTTAAGAAATTATGAAATTAAAGATAGCAGTGGGAATGTGGTTGTATCTGCTAATGCCATATTTTTATTAGTCAATCTAGAAAAAAGAAGAATGATGAGAATACCTCAAGAGCAGTATGAAATTTATGGTGTAGATGGCGATATGAAAGAGGAATTTAAGCTTCCTAGATTAGAAAAGATTAATGAACATAAGTATGAAAGAAACTTCAAGATAAGATATACAGATATAGATTTTAATAAGCATGTAAATAATACTAAATACATCGATTGGGCTATTGAAACATTACCAGAAGATATCGTAAATAGTTATGTTTTAAATGAAGTAAAAGTAACATTTGAAAAAGAATGCACTTACGGTGAAGAGGTAAAAGTATTTACAGATGTTAGATTAGAAGAGGGAGATGAAATAGTTACTATTCATAAAATAGAAACTGTTGATGGAAAGGAATTGACAAGATTAATTTGTCGTTGGAATAAGTGCTAAATTATAAAAAAGGAGTAATGAATGATAATTTATTACTCCTTTTTTTGTATTAAGAATTTGCTATATTTTTTGAAACAAAATGACCTGAACTCCAAGCCCATTGAAGATTAAAGCCGCCACAATCGCCATCTACATCGAGTATTTCACCACAAAAATATAAATTTTCAACTAATTTAGATTCAAGTGTTTTTGGGTTAACTTCTTTAGTGTTTATTCCGCCAATGGTAACTTGAGCTTGGTTAAATCCATTAGTATCAATGCATTTAAATTTCCAATGCTTTAGTAGAGTGATAAGTCTTTTTTTCTCATCCCATTGTAAGTCATAACAAGGTTTATGTAAATCTTCTATTTTAGCTTCCTTTAATAGTATTGGAATTAATTTTTTATGTACAATTCCAATTAAAGAGCTTATAACAGGTCTATGAGAAAACATTGCAAAATGGCTTTCCATAAAATCCTCTATTTCTGATAGAGATTGATTAGGCATCATGTCTACAACAACCTCAACATTTTTTTTCTTTAATAAGGCTTTAGATGCATGACCTGAAATTTGAAGAATTGGAGGTCCTGATATTCCGTAGTCGGTAAAGAGGATTTCACCAAATTCTTTTCTTATTGGTTCACCATTAACTAATAATATTGCATATCCATCAAATTTAACTCCTGAAATAGATTTTAAATAAGTATAATTCAATTTTAATTGAACTATTCCAGGAATGGTTTCAACTATTGAATGTCCAAATGATTTTGCTAAGTTATAAGCAGAACCATCAGATCCAGTTTTTACTGCTGATTTTCCTCCACAAGCTAAAATTAACTTGTTACATGTGAATAACTTATTTTCTTCGTTACTTGTGGATAATTTAAAGACATTTTTCTTGTGGATATCTTTTACTTTACAATCTGTGTATAAAGGAATACCTCTATCTTCTAAGGCTAATTTTAATATATCCACAACTGAAGATGCCTGAAGAGATTTGGGATACATCTTACCATTTTTTAATTCCACAATGGGAAGTCCTAATGATAGAAAAAAGTTTTCGGTGTCATCTACACCGAAGTTTGATAAAACATTTGTGAAAAATCCTGGATTTTCACTATGGTAAGATAGAAAAGGGAATGAAATTGTTCTATTAGAAATGTTACAACGACCATTTCCTGTAGTTAATATTTTTTTACCTATTCTATCAGTACCTTCAACTATGGCAACATCTAATCCGAAATCTTTAGCGGTAATAGCTGCAGATAAGCCAGAAGCACCACCGCCAACTATAATTAAATCATGATGAATCATAATAAATCTCCTTAATAAATTAATAATTTTAATTTTATCATATTATAATTTTTTTGGTTAATATAATAATATTCTATATATGTAAAAATCTTTATTTGCTTTTAATTTTAGATATAAATCCTAGTGTGTAATTTAACAAATATGAATTAATACAAATTATAATATAAATTCTTTAAATCTGTAATCTTTAAAAAATATATAATATAAATTTATGAATATGGAATAATAAATAATGAATGAGGTGAGGTTATGATAGTTAAAGTAGTTAATCAAGATAATGAAGATTACAATAAAGAATTCAAGTTAAGAAGAATGAACTATGATCAATGTGTAGTAAACTATCCTAATTCTAAGGGGATTAATATATTCTTAAATAAAGATTTGAAGTTTATTCCGGAATCAGATGTAGATGATTTTTTAATAAATAACAAAGATTTTCTAAAAATAAAATTAAATAGGGGAATATCTGTGCAATTTTATAAAATATTATTTGATAGTTTTAAGGATCAATTTGAAGAAATTGTAGAGGAAATAAATTTATTAAAAGATAAGTATTCTGTAAATAAAAGAGGGATATGGGAAAAGGAAATAATTTGTGTAATAAATGATAAGATTCCTGTAAAGATAATTGCTAGTGGACAAAACTTTAGGAAAAATAATTATAAAATAAATATAGAAGAAATAAATAGAGAAGAATTTTTAGAAGTTTGTAATTTTGAAATGAATAAAATAAAAAAAGAAATAAAAGAAAATCAATCACATTTATTAAGATATGAAAGAGCTATAAACGTAGTAAAATTCGGCGATAATAGCACTAAATTATTGACTTAAATACACGTATAAATAAAGTAAATAAAAAATAAAAAAAAAAGTTATTAAAAAGTGTTGACACTATATTAAAATTTATGTATTATAGTTAATGTGCTCGCCGACAGAACAGCTCGGTTGAGAAAAACAAAAAGAACATGGCTCCTTGGTCAAGCGGTCAAGACACCACCCTTTCACGGTGGTAACAGGGGTTCGATTCCCCTAGGAGTCACCATTATGGAAGCATAGCTCAGCTG
>NZ_JADNKB010000026.1:0-7361 GCF_015555225.1 Clostridium sp. D46t1_190503_E9 | reverse complement strand
TGATAGGTCAGAGGTGTAAGTGTGGTAACATATTTAGCTGACTGATACTAATAGGTCGAGGGCTTGACCAATAAAAAACAGGCTTAAAATTAATTCATGTGCAATTTTCAGAGAACACTCTGAAATCTGGTGATGATGGCGTAGAGGAAACACTCCTTTCCATTCCGAACAGGAAAGTTAAGCTCTACAGCGTCGATGGTACTGCATGGGAGACTGTGTGGGAGAGTAGAACGTTGCCAGGTCGTTAAAAAAGACTTAAGAATTTATTCTTAAGTCTTTTTTGTTATATAATTTTATTTTGAATTTTATTATTTATCAACAGATATTATAAATTTTCATCAAAAACTGTTTATAAAATAAAATAGTTGTGGAAAAGTTGTAACATAATATAGTATAAAAAATCTCTAGTGTAATCATTTACTAAGTTTCTTTATTATATTATTTACATAAAAATGGTTTTTAATAAGAATACTCTTCAATAAATTTCATACATTTAAATATATTATAAATTTTAAATTTATTGGGGGAGTACTGTATGAGAGTATTAATGGTAGCATCTGAGGCACATCCTTTTATTAAAACAGGGGGATTAGGAGATGTAATGGGAGCATTGCCTCAAGCATTAAATAAGGAAAATGTAGAAGTAAAAGTTATATTACCTAAATATAAAAATATATCAAGTAAATATATTAATAATTTGGAGTTTATAAAGTATTTTTATGTTAATGTAGGTTGGAGAAAGCAGTATTGTGGACTTTTTAGATATATATACAATGGGGTAGAGTATTATTTTATAGATAATGAATATTACTTTAAAAGAGATAATCTTTATGGATATTATGATGATGCAGAAAGATTCATTTTCTTTGATAAAGCAGTACTAGAATTTATTAATGAGATGAATTGGAGACCAGATATAATTCATTGTAATGATTGGCAAACAGGAATGGTTCCTGTAATTTATAGATTAGAATACGAAAAAAGAAATATGTATAGAAATATAAAAACATTTTTTTCAATACACAACTTACTTTTCCAAGGAACATTTTCTCCAGAAATTTTGCCAGAATTACTTGGATATAATTATGAAGCATATTTCAATAGAAGTATAGAGTTACATGGCGGGGTAAGTTTTATGAAAGGAGGAATTAATTACTCTGATCAAGTTACTACAGTAAGTAATACTTATGCACAAGAAATTCAGACATCTCAATATGGTGAAAGACTTGAAGGACTTTTAAGACATAGAAGTTATGCGTTGAAGGGAATTTTGAATGGAATAGATTATGATGAATATAACCCTGAAACTGATCAATATATATACAAAAACTATTCATTAGGTAATATATATGACAAGAAAGTAAATAAAGAATGTTTACAAAGAGAATTAGGATTACCAATAAATGGTGATATTCCTATTATAGGAATGGTATCTAGATTGACACATCAAAAAGGATGTGATTTGATTATAAATTCTTTAGATAGATTACTACAAAAGAATATACAAGTAGTTATATTAGGAACTGGAGATAGAGCTTATGAAGAAACACTAAGGAAATTTAACTATATATATCATGATAAGGTTTCAGTAAATATTAAATTTAGTAATGAACTAGCTCATAAAATATATGCAGGATCAGATTTCTTTTTAATGCCATCATTATTTGAACCTTGTGGATTAGGTCAGTTGATTGCATTAAGGTATGGAACAATTCCGATTGTAAGAGAAACTGGAGGATTAAAAGATACAGTCATTCCATATAATCAATACACTGGCTTAGGAAATGGATTTGGATTTAGAAATTATAATTGTCATGAGCTAACACATGTATCAGAATATGCTTTAAATGTCTATAATAATAAACAGATATGGAATTCACTTATAAGACAAGCGATGAAATCAGATAATAGCTGGGAAAAATCAGCAAGAGAATACAAAAAATTATATATAGGTGTAATAAATAAGTAATATTGCTTTAACAGGAGGAGAATTTATGCTAGATGTAGATAAGAATTCCTTAAAGAGGGATTACAAACGAAAATTCCTCGAGATGACGGGAAAGGGATTGGAAGACGGAACTAAGAAACAACAGTATGAAGCTTTAGGAAGTTTAGTTAGAGATTATGTTGCTGAAGAATGGCTTAACACAAATAACAGATATAAAGAAACTGGAGAAAAGCAAGTATATTATTTTTCGATGGAGTTTTTACTTGGAAGATTATTAGGGGATGCTTTAATGAATCTAGGTATAAGAGAAACTTGTAGAGAAGCTCTTGCGGATTTAAATATAAATTTAGATGAACTTGAAAACTTAGAACAGGATCAAGGACTTGGTAATGGTGGTTTAGGTAGATTAGCTGCATGTTTTTTAGATTCTATGGCATCCTTAAATATACCAGGGCATGGGTGTGGAATAAGATATAAATATGGCTTTTTTGAGCAAAAAATAATAGATGGAAAGCAGGTAGAAGTTCCTGATAATTGGTTAAGATCAGGTAATGTATGGGAAATACCTAAAAGAGATAAAGCTGAAATAGTAAAGTTTGGTGGAGAAGTAAAAGTAGAAACTGTAAATGGAAGATTAGCTTTTACCCACGTTAATTACGAACCAGTATTAGCAGTTCCTTATGATACTCCAGTAGTTGGATATCAAAATGAAGTAGTTAATACTTTAAGATTATGGACAGCAGAGCCTGTAAGCAATGAATTTGATTTTTCATCTTTTAGTAGAGGGGAATTTTTAAAAGCAATTGAATATAAAAATTCTGTTGAATCAATATCATTAGTATTATATCCAGAAGATTCATTTTACGAGGGAAAAATGTTAAGGCTGAAGCAACAATACTTTTTTGTATCTGCCGGCTTGCAAAGTATTATAAGACATTATAAAAAATATAATAATAATATACATGAATTAGATGAAAAAGTAGCAATTCATATAAATGATACGCATCCAACGTTAGCTATACCAGAGCTTATGAGAATATTAATTGACGAAGAAGAATTATCATGGGAAGAAGCGTGGAGAATTACCCAAAATACAATTTCATATACAAATCATACTATACTTGCAGAAGCATTAGAAAAATGGCCGATAAATATGTTCAAGAAGGTATTACCTAGAATATATATGATAGTAGAAGAAATAAACGAGAGATATTGTAAGGAATTGTGGGATAAATATACAGCGCAATGGGATAAGATTTCTAGAATGGCTATCATTGGAGATAATTTTGTTAGAATGGCTAATCTAGCTATAGTAGGAAGCCATAGTGTAAATGGAGTTGCAAAGCTTCATACAGAAATACTTAAGAAAAAAGAAATGTCAGATTTTTATTATCTATATCCAAATAAGTTTAATAATAAAACTAATGGAATAACTCATAGAAGATGGCTATTAAAGAGTAATCCAGAACTAACAAATCTATTGAAGGAAACTATAGGTGATAGTTTTATTAGACATCCAATAGATCTAGTTAATTTTGAAAAACATTTAAATGATAATAATGTATTAAATAAACTTAGTAATATAAAGTTAAATAATAAAGTTAAGTTATCTAATGAGATTTATAATTCAACTGGTATAAAAGTAAACCCTGAATCTATATTTGATGTTCAAGTAAAGAGGATTCATGCATATAAGAGGCAAACTTTGAATTGCTTAAGAATTATGGATCTATACAATAAATTAATAGAAAATCCAAATATAGATATAAATCCAAGAACATTTATTTTTGCTGGAAAGGCAGCTCCAGGATATCGTTTAGCTAAAAATACAATAGAGCTTATAACATCAATAGCCAATAAAGTAAATAATGATCCAAGAGTTAATGAAAAAATAAAAGTTGTTATGATGGAGAATTATAGGGTTTCACTAGCAGAAAAAATAATTCCAGCAACTGATTTAAGTGAGCAAATATCAACAACTACAAAGGAAGCATCAGGCACATCTAATATGAAGTTTATGATGAATGGAGCTGTTACAATAGCCACATTAGATGGAGCCAATATAGAAATAAAAGATGAAGTTAAAGATGATAATATAGTTATATTTGGATTAACTGCAAATGAAGTTTTAGATTATTATAAGAATGGTGGATATTCATCATGGGATATATATAATAATGATAATAGAGTTAAAAGGGTTATAGATGGGTTAATAGATGGAACTTATTCTTCTGATAAAGATAAGTTTAGAGTAATATATGATAGTTTATTAATGTATAATGATGAATTTTTCGTTTTGAAGGATTTTGACAGTTATATAAAAGCTCAAATAAAAGTAAATGAACTATATAACAATAAGTACAATTGGCAAAGAATGTGTGGAGTAAACATAGCACATTCAGGAATTTTTTCATCTGATAGAACAATAAAAGAATATGCAACTGGTATCTGGGGATCAGGAGTATTATATAAAAATTTATAAGATTATTAAAACACCTAAAAATCAATTAGGTGTTTTTTTTATAAAAAATAGTGTTACTTAACATATAATTAATGCCTTACTCATATTTATATCTTAAAGAGATACTTTGAGATTTTAATAAATATTTATATATAAACTAAGGTAAGGAGAGTAGGATAGATGGGTAAAAAAGAAATTGTAGCAATGATTTTAGCTGGAGGACAGGGATCACGTTTAGGAGTATTAACAAAAAGATTAGCAAAGCCAGCAGTACCTTTTGGTGGAAAGTATAGGATTATTGATTTCCCATTAAGTAATTGTTCTAATTCAGGTATATACACTGTCGGAGTATTAACACAATATAAGCCATTGGAATTAAATGCACATATAGGTATAGGGGCACCATGGGACTTAGATAGGAGAGATGGTGGAGTAAGAATATTACCACCATATCAAGAAGAAAAGGGCGGGAAATGGTATAAAGGAACAGCAAATGCCATTTATCAAAATATTGAATATGTAGATAGATATAATCCAGAGTATATATTAATACTATCAGGTGATCATATTTATAAAATGAATTATGATAAAATGTTAGAATTTCATAAGGAAAAAGAAGCTGATGCTACAATAGCTGTAATAGATGTACCTATAGAAGAGGCAAGTAGATTCGGAATTATGAATACAAGAGATGATTTATCAGTATATGAATTTGAAGAAAAGCCTAAAAAGCCTAAAAGTACAAAGGCATCCATGGGAATATATATATTTAATTGGAGTGTATTAAAAAGTTTTTTAATTGAAGATGAAAATGATATATACTCTAGTAACGATTTTGGGAAAAATATTATCCCAAATATGCTAAATAAAAGAATGAGATTAGTAGCTTATCCATTTGAAGGTTATTGGAAAGATGTTGGAACTATAAGAAGCTTATGGGAAGCTAATATGGATTTATTAAATACAGATAATAAGTTAAGTTTATATGATAATGAATGGAAGATATACTCAGAGAATATAGCAAGACCAGCTCAGTATATAGGAAGTAACTTAAATGTTAATGAGTCTCTTGTAGTAGAGGGATGTATAGTTGAAGGTGATGTAGAACATTCGGTAATATTTCAGGGGGTAAGTATCGGGAAAAATTCAGTAATAAAAGATTCAGTAATAATGCCAGATACTAAGATTGAAGATAATGTAGTAATAAATAAAGCCATAGTTGGAAGCAATGCAATAATTAGAAGCGGATGTAAAATTGGTGACGGTAAAAAAATAGCAGTTATAGCATCTAAAGAGGAGCTGAAAAGTGGTACAACATTAGAGCCTGCTGAAGCACTATAAATTAGGGGGAAATTAAATGAAGGATTGTATAGGAATAATAAATTTAGATGAAAAGGAAGATTATTTAAAAAATTTAATAGGTTCTAATACAATATCTGCAATGCCAATAGCAGGAAGATATAGAATAATAGATTTCATATTATCAAACTTAACTAATTCAGGGGTAGAGTGTATTGGTATATTTACAAAAAGAAAATCCTATTCTCTTATGAAGCACTTAAGTAATGGAAGACCGTGGGACCTTCATAGGAAGCATGATGCTTTAAAAGTATTCAATTATAGTGAATATGATCCAAGATATGATGATATTCATGGTTTTATAGAAAATATTGAATTTATAAAATACAGTAGAAAAGAGTATATAATTATATCGCCATCATACATGATATGTAATATAAATTATAAGGAAGCTTTAGAAAAGCATAAAACCTCAGGTGATGATATTACAGTAATATATAAGAATGAAGATAACTATAGTAATAAATTTATAAATTGTGAAGAAATAATAATGGACGACAATAATAAAGTAAAAAGCATAAAGGGTATTTCAGAAGGAAGAGGCAATACTAATGTAAATATGGAAATGTATATAATGAAGACAAGTTTATTTATAGATATAATAAAAGATAGTATAACTACTGGACTATATAAGAAAGTAAAAGAATATATAGTAGACAACTTGGAAAATTTAAATGTTGGAACTTTTGAATTTAAAGGCTATCTAGCTTGCATAAACTCAGTGGAATCATATTTTAATACTAATAAGGAATTGTTAAATGTAGAAATAAGCAGAGAGCTATTCTACAATAATAATCCAATATATACGAAACAAAAGGATGAATCTCCAACATACTATTCAAAGGAAAGTAAAGTCGATAATTCTATAATAGCAAATGGATCATATATAGAAGGTAAGGTTGAGAATTGTATAATTGGAAGAAAGGTGAAAATAGCAAAGGATGCTATAGTCAGAAATAGTATAGTAATGGAAAATTGTATAATAGAAAATAATACAATAATAAATAATGCTATATTAAATTCAGGAAATAGAATATCAGAAAATAATGTTATAAATGGTTCTAGTAATTATCCAATTATAATATAGTAAATAGAATAATATATTATAAAATAATAGAATAAGATAAGAAAAGGTGCTTAATAATTTATTCAATAAAAGAATATAATATATTAAGCACCATTTACATATAAAAATAGTATATTTTTATTAATGACGTATAATTCAAATAACAACTAATCCACACGTATCAATATGAGAAAAAAAGAGAAAAATAAAGATATTTGGCGAATTTATAATTATAATTATTATATTTAATAAATTAAAGTATAATTTATTAAAAGAAAGCATGATATCATACTTTATGTCCTAAGGGACAAGAGGTCTTACAAAAAGGATTTAACAGTCAAAAAAAAGATGTTGACAAATAAATCTAAAGATAGTAAGATAAGAAAGTCGCTTGAGAGCGATGAAGAAAATGGTCTTTGAAAATTGAACAGAAAATAAGTTAAGTAAAATAAACCAGCAATTCTTTTAGACGTCTTAAAATTAAGACTCAAAGTAATTTGAGCGAAGAGATTAAACTTTTTATTGAG
>NZ_JADNKB010000025.1:0-9584 GCF_015555225.1 Clostridium sp. D46t1_190503_E9 | reverse complement strand
CTCAATAAAAAGTTTAATCTCTTCGCTCAAATTACTTTGAGTCTTAATTTTAAGACGTCTAAAAGAATTGCTGGTTTATTTTACTTAACTTATTTTCTGTTCAATTTTCAAAGACCATTTTCTTCATCGCCCTCAAGCGACTTTATTATCTTATCACTTAAAGTTATCATTGTCAACATATTTTTTATTGTTTTAATGATTTCTTTAATATGTTTTGTTCCTCGCTTGGAACGAGATTAATCTTACCACTTATATTAATACTTATTTCTACAAAATACGATATTTACATCGAATTATATTACTTATACTTAATAAATCTCTTTTTTTCTAATATATAATACTATTGATACACCCGGAACATTTGTTATTATATTTCACCTATATAGTAACTATTAGATTTATTTCAATAGCTACTATATAGATTTATATATTTATTATTTCTTGTTATATTTCTATCTTAAACAACTTTTGCTCTTTGAATAGTTACAGGATAATTATTTGTACCTTTAATTATTTGACTTTCATTCACTACAGTTCCCTTATCAGCTATAACCCTATCCATTACAGCATCAGGACCAATTACTGTGTTTTGCATTATAACACAATTTTCAAGCTTTGCTCCTTTTCCAACAACTACTCTTCTACCAATTATACAGTTCTTTACTTCTCCTTCTATATATGATCCATTAGCAATTATAGAGTTTGATACTAAACTCATATCTGTATATTGTGTTGGAGGTTCATCTTGTGACTTAGTAAATATAGGCTTTTTATTATAAAATAACTCTTTGTTTATATTTTGATCTAGAATATCTAAATTAGTATCAAAATATGCTTTAATTGAATTTATACAAGATAAATATCCATCAAATTCATATGCTCCCACTTTAAACTTATTAAGATTTGAAGCTATATAGCCTTTTATTTTTCTATGAATTCCAGTTTTTATGCACTCATGAATAATATCAGTAAATAACTCCCTCTTCATAATATACATTTCCATGTTTATATTTGCGATTTTCTCTCTACCTATATTTTCACCAATGCTAATTACTCTATTATCACTGCCTATATTTAAAACTTCACATTCCAAAAACTTTTTATCTGCATTTTCTACTTCTTTATATACTATTGTTATATCATTTTTAGACTTCTTATGATATTTTAATACTTCATTATAATCTATATTACATATCATATATGATGGACTTATTAGTACATATTCTTTTCTACTTTGTTCAATGAACTCAATATTATCTATAAAGTTATGAACATCATCATAGTCAGGATCATAATCTCCAAAATTAAATACTCTAAGACCATCTTTTTTTCTATGCAAATCCCATGGTCTACCATTGGTTAGATGATTTATTAATGATCTTGATTTATTAGCTGTGAATATTCCTATTCCTTCTATTCCTGAATTAGCCATATTAGATAATACAAAATCAATAACTCTATATCTTGCAGAAAGAGGTACTGATGCCAAAGTTCTATTTCTTACTAATTCTCCCATTCTGCTTTGGTTTTCATCTAAATTTATTATTCCTAAACAATTATTCATTCTTCCAGCCCCCTTAAACATTAACTACTTCATCATCTAAACAAATCTCTTTTAACTTTATATTTGATTCATTAACTATATATTGATAAGCTCCAACAACTTCTATTGAATCTCCATTACCAATGCTACAGCCATGATTTATTATTGCATTACTTCCAACTATAGCTTTATCTATTACAACATTATCTCCAATTTCTACATTTGGCATTATCACTGAATCTCTTATCACTGTATTTTTACCAACATATACACCTTGAGATACTACGGAATTTTCTATTTTACCATTGATTATACAACCTTCTACTATTAAAGAATTTACTATCTTAGCCTCATCCCCTACATATTGAGCTGGTCTTACTTGATTTTGTGAATATATTTTCCATTCGCTATCATATAAATTCAAATCATTATCTATTTTCAATAAATCCATATTAGCTTCCCATAAGCTATCTATAGTTCCAACATCTTTCCAATATCCCTTAAATGGATATGCCATTAACTTTCTTCCTTCATTAAGCATTTTAGGTATTATATTTTTACCAAAATCATTGCTTGAAGATGGATCATTTTCGTCTTCTCTTAGGAACTTCTTTAATACTGCCCAGTTAAATATATATATTCCCATTGATGCATTAGTACTCTTTGGTTCACTAGGCTTTTCTTCAAATTCATATATTGTATTATCTTCTCTAGTATTCATTATTCCAAATCTACTAGCCTCTTCTAGCGGAACATCTATAACTGCAATTGTTGCATCTGCTCCATTTTCTTTATGGAACTCTAACATTTTATCGTAATTCATCTTATATATATGGTCACCAGAAAGTATTAAAACATATTCAGGATCATATCTATCTACATACTCTATATTTTGATAAATTGCATTAGCAGTCCCCTTATACCAATCTCCACCTTTTTCTTCTTGGTATGGTGGTAATATTGATACTCCTCCATCTCTTCTATCTAAATCCCAGGGATCCCCTATTCCTATATGGGAATTTAAATCTAATGGTTTATATTGAGTTAGTACACCTACTGTATATATGCCTGAATTCGAACAATTGCTTAAAGGAAAATCTATAATCCTATACTTTCCTCCAAACGGTACTGCAGGTTTTGCTATATTCTTAGTTAATATTCCTAATCTGGATCCTTGTCCACCAGCTAAAATCATCGCTACAATTTCTTTTTTTCCCATATTCTCTTCCCTCTCTCCTATACTCATATCTTAGTCTTTTAAAATTTATTTATTATCATTGCTAGAAATTACTTCATTATATAATTCAATATATTCTTTCGCAGATTTTTCCCAACTATTATCTGCACTCATAGCTTGTCTAACAATGCTATTCCATTTATTTTTGTCTTTATAAATACTTAGGGCATATTTTGTTGTATTAAGAAGCTCATCAAATCTATAATTCTTAAATCCAAATCCATTGCCTGTTTCATCATACTCATTATAAGGAATTACTGTATCTTTTAGACCCCCAGTTTCTCTAACTATAGGGACACTTCCATATCTAAGTGCAATTAATTGTCCAAGTCCACAAGGTTCAAATAATGACGGCATTAAAAACATATCTGATGCAGCATAAATCTTATGTGCTAATTCATTACTAAATTTTATATTTGAACTAACCTTTTTAGGATGTCTACTTTGGAAGCTTTTAAAACTTTCTTCATACATATAATCTCCAGTACCTAATATCACAACTTGAACATCTTCCTTAAGTAATTCTTCTAATATATTAATTATTAGATCACAACCCTTTTGATGCGTTAATCTAGATACTAATCCAATCATTGGAACATCCTTATTTACTGGTAACCCTAATTCTTTTTGTAATTCTTCTTTATTAATTTTTTTATTTTCAAAATCATTAGCACTATAAGTAGAATATATATACTTATCCTCTTCTGGGTTATATTCTTTATAATCTATACCATTTACTATTCCTTGTAATGCAGAACCCCTATATCTAAGTAATCCATCTAACTGTTCTCCATACTCTGGAGTCTTAATTTCTTCTGCATAACTCTTACTTACTGTAGAAACTTTATCTGCATAATTAATTCCACCCTTTAAGAAACTAACAGCCCCATAATGCTCTAAGCTTCCATTGTTAAATGCTTCATAGTCATATCCAAATAACTCTGGTAAAACTTGTGGATTAAACATACCTTTAAAGAATAAATTGTGAATTGAAAGTACTGTTTTCATATTTTTAAATTTTTCTTCTTTGCTATACTCCAATTTAAGTAACACTGGCACCATTCCAGTTTGCCAATCATTACAATGTAATATATCAGGTACCCAATCTATATGCTTTACAAATTCTAAAACTGCTCTATCAAAAAAAGCAAATTTTTCTCCATCATCATAATATCCGTACAATCCATCTCTCTTAAAGTAATACTCATTGTCTAAAAGATAAAACTTAACTCCATCATGTTCATATTCTAAGATTCCACAATATTGACTTCTCCATCCTACATTTACAGTAAAATTATCTATATACTTTAAGTCTTCCTTTATTTCTTTTTTTATATCTCTATAATTAGGAATCACAACTCTTACATCTGCGCCTAATTCCTTTAATGCAACTGGTAAAGCACCAATAACATCTCCCAATCCACCAGTTTTAATAAAAGGATGTGCTTCTGACGCTACTATCAAAATATTCAATTTTATATCCCCCCACTCAATCTTATGTTATTTTTTAATTTTCTATTATCTCTTTGCTTTCTATAGTATTTGTTTCAGGTTCCTTAATAAGCTTATTAACAGACCATACAGAAACAGCCATAGGCGGTACTTTTAACGTAATAGAGTATGGCTTGTTATGATATTGTATTTTCTCTGATAATATAGCATCCTCATTTAATTGATTAGACCCTCCAAATTCCTTTTTATCAGAATTAAATATCTCGCTATATTCTGCATTATAAGGTACTCCAATTCTGAAATCATGATAAACAACAGGAGTAAAGTTGAAAACAAATATTAATGTATCTTTAGCTTTATTTCCTTTTCTTATGAATGCAAATATACTTTGATTAGCATTATCCGCATCTATCCACTCAAATCCATTAACATCATAGTCTAATTCCCAAAGAGCATTATGTTCTTTATAAAAACTATTTAGACTTTTACAATAATCCTGAGTTAATTTGTGCATTTCAAAATTATCAATTAACTTCCACTCTAACTGTTCATACTCTCTCCATTCTATAAATTGAGCAAACTCGTATCCCATGAATGTTAATTTCTTCCCTGGATGCCCCATCATATAGGCTAAATATAACCTTAATCCAGCAAACTTATTCCAATAATCGCCCCACATTTTATCTACTAAGGACTTTTTACCATGAACAACTTCATCATGTGATATTGGTAGTATAAAGTTTTCTGAGTAGTTGTACATCATGGAAAAAGTCATATTATTATGATGATATTTTCTATATACAGGATCCATTTCTACATACTCTAAAGTATCATTCATCCATCCCATATTCCATTTAAAATTAAAACCTAATCCACCATTTTCAATCGGCATACATACATTTGGCCATGATGTTGATTCTTCTGCAACCATAAGAACATTTTTAAACTCACCAAATACAGCTGTATTTAACTCTTTTAAAAACTCTATCCCTTCTAAACAGCCATCTCCACCAAATTTATTTGGCCTCCATTCACCCTCATTTCTTCCATAATTCAGGTAAAGCATATTAGATACAGCATCTACCCTCAATCCATCTATATGAAACTCTCTCATCCAAAATAGTGCATTAGAAATTAAAAAGCTCTTTACTTCTGGTCTACCTAAATCAAAATTAGCTGTACCCCATCCTTTATTTTCAGCCTTCCAGCCTTCTTGATATTCATAAGTTGGGCTACCATCAAAGTGATATAATCCATGCTCGTCCTTACAAAAATGTCCTGGTACCCAATCAAGGATAACCCCTATATCATTTTTATGAAGTATATTTACTAATTCTTTTAAATCCTCTGGATTACCATATCTACTTGTAACGGAATAGTAACCTATTCCTTGATATCCCCAAGAAGCATCTAATGGATGTTCTACTAATGGCATAAATTCTACATGAGTATATCCCATTTCAATTAAATACTTAGGTAGCTCATCACATAATTCTTTATATGTAAGAAATTCGCCATCCTTAGTTTTCCATGATCCTAAATGCATCTCATAAATATTTATTGGAGATTTTAGTATATCCATTTTTTCTCTTTTATTTGTCCATTTCTTATCTGACCATCTAAACTTACATTCATCTTTAACTATTGATGCAGTATTAGGTCTAAGCTCTGAAAAGGTTGCATAAGGATCCGCTTTATATACTCCCTTTAAGCTATTCTTATTTATAATATAGTACTTATATTTAGTTCCTTCCTTTAAGCCTGGAATAAATATTGACCATACTCCTCTTTTATTAACCTTCTCCATTTTAAACTCTTCTTCCGGTTTAAAATCACAAAATTCTCCTACAACATAGATTTCACTTGCATTCGGTGCCCAAGTTGTAAATCTTACTCCCTTTTTCCTTTTTTCACTTACTAAATGAGCTCCCATAAATCTATAACTACTATAATTTTTCCCTTTATGAAATAAATCGATGTCTATATCTACAAGTTGTCCATTTTTAACCTTACCCTTTACCACCTGTGTCATACAAATCTCTCCCTTGAACTTAACATAATTCTCATGTTGATAATTATACCATCGCGTTACATTAATTTCCATTGAATCCGTAATACGATAATCCTTAATATCCTATGTTTTTCATCATATATTTACATATGATTATTTATTAACTTTTTAAAACCTACATCAATCGACTTTTTACCATAAATTCTATAAAAATATTACAATTATATATCGAAATTTAACTATAAATATATCTTAAGACTATATTAAGGTTTTATTAAGGTTTTATATCCCTTTAAATTAAGATTTTAACTCTAAAATTATTAATAGATAACTTAAGGGAGGTAATAAATTGAAGGTTTTAGAGGTAAAAGGACTTAAAAAGAAGCTGGGCAAAAGAGAAATAATAAAGGATATCTCTTTTTCCATAGAAGAAGGAGAAATATTTGGATTCTTAGGACCAAATGGAGCTGGAAAAACAACAACTATAAGGATGTTAGTTGGACTTATAAATCCAAATGGAGGTAGCATCAGTATCTGTGGCCATGATTTAAAAAATGATACAGAAAATGCCTTAAATGAAGTTGGTGCTGTAGTTGAAAATCCTGAATTATATAAATATCTATCAGGAAGAGAAAATTTAATGCAAATTGCTAGAATTAGAAATATTCCTAAAACTCAAGTAGATGAAACTATAAAATTAGTAGGACTTGAAGATAGAATAGATGATAAAGTTAGAAAATACTCACTAGGTATGAAACAACGCTTAGGCTTGGCTGCTTCACTTCTATCTAATCCAAAACTTCTTATTTTAGATGAGCCTACTAATGGATTAGATCCATCCGGAATATTAGATTTTAGAGAAGTAGTTAAGAAAGCTGCTAAAGAAAGAGGAATGGCTGTATTTATATCTTCACATATCCTTTCAGAAGTTCAACATCTTTGTGATAGAGTAGCATTTATTAATCATGGGACTATAAAATCAGTAGAAAATGTAATAAATGAATCTATGGAAACTGATACCGATATAATTTGCTTAAGATTATTGCAAGAAATAGATACTAACAAATTATTATCTATTGACTATATAAATTCTGCTAGAAAAACTGATGATGGAATAGAAATAATATTATTATCAAATAAAACTCCTGAATTAATTAAGTATCTTGTTAACAACAACTATGATATACAAGAGATATTTAAGATACGTAAAGGCTTAGAACAAAGATATATGGAATTAGTTGAAGGAGGAATTAGATAATGTTATTTACTCTTATAAAAAATGAATTTATTAAAATCTTTAAAAGATCTAAGACTTGGATTGTCTTTGGATTGTTTATAGTGTTTATTGGAATAACTGCTTTTGGTACATGGATGAACGATAAGCATATGAAAGAATGGACTTCTCCTGAGTATCAAATAGACCAAGCTGAAGAACAATTAGTTCATATAAGAAATGATATAAAAAGAGCTGAAGCTGATGGAGACCCACAATGGATCCAAAGTTCTAAAGAAATAGAAACTAGTCTTTTAAAGCAAATAGAAGATAATAAGGAAATACTTAAAAACGGAATCTCTGAAGATGCGTGGAAAAAACAATTAGATGAATCAATAGAAACTACTGAAAATACTATCAAACAATATGAAGAAGATGGTCTAAATGAATGGAATAAAAAATGGTATGCTGAATCAAAACAGCAATTAGATGACTTAAAATACTTAAAGAATAATAATATAAAGCCTTTACAAGGTTGGGAATACCATGCATTTAATTTTTTAAAAACTCTTAATAAATTCTTTGGCTTAGGAGTATTAATAGCAGGAATTGCTGTATTTATGAGTGATATGGTTTCAGGCGAATGTACTCCAGCAACATTAAAATTCTTACTTGTGCAACCAGTTAAAAGAGGAAAAATTTTATTATCTAAATTTATTGTTTCAGTTATTACAATATTATCATTAATATTAATACCTCAATTAGTTGGTATGACGGTTGTTAATATGACAAGTGATGTTAATGCATCAGATTATCCTGTTAGAATTGAACAAAAGTATGAAAAAGTGTTTGATCAATCTTCAGGAGAAATGTTAATGCAACAAGTTCCCGATACTTCTAAAATGGTTACTAATACCGAAAGTGCTATAAGAACATTAGGCTTTCAATCACTATTTATTTTATCAGCTTGTTCAGTTATTTTTATGATATCTACTATATTTAAAAGTAGTATGACATCAATGGCTGTTTCAGTAATATCAACTATATTCTTGGCAATAGGAACTCAAGCAATTAGTTCCCTAAGAGATATTAGTCATATACTTTTTACAACTTATGCCGATGCTGGTAGTTTAGTAAATTCCAAGTTAGCATTAATGTATCAAAACCCTAAATTAACAACAACTAACGGAATAATATGTATGATTATAACTGCAATAATAGCGTATGTGATAGCACATATTAACTTTACTAAAAAAGATATTTTAATATAGTAAATCTAAGTATAAAAAAATCATAATATAGATTGTAATATAGATTGTAATATAGATTGTAATATAGATTGTAATATAGAAGCATAAAGGGGCTCGCGAAACGCGAGCCCCTTTATGTTTTATTAATCTTACTACTATAACAACATTCTAATATTAAAATATACGTTATAGAAATAATTTTAATATATTTTTTAGTAAAGAAAATATTTATAAAACATGTTAAAACAATACCACTTTATATAAGTTTGTAATTAAAGCTAAAAGTTATAAATAGATTATTAAGTAGATATTTCTTCAAATTTCATATTACTACTATCTTCACTTTACTTGTCCTCTGTTAACTAATAATATAGTCCACAACTAACAAATTATTATCCACAAATATATCTAGTTATCAACATTAATTACTTTATTATTTCTTTACACTGTTGATAACTTTTCATATATATAATAAAACTTTATATAATTTTCTATAGATCTCTAACATCTCTATCTATATTTATCCCCATCTCTAGATCTTAATCCTTAAATCTTTAATTAAACATACTTTCATAACGAATAAGACCTACATAAAATAAAAAAGACTTAAGAATTTATTCTTAAGTCTTTTTAATGACCTGGCAACGTTCTACTCTCCCACACAGTCTCCCATGCAGTACCATCGACGCTGTAGAGCTTAACTTTCCTGTTCGGAATGGAAAGGAGTGTTTCCTCTACGCCATCATCACCAGATTTCAGAGTATTCTCTGAAAATTGCACATGAATTAATTTTAAGCCTGTTTTTTATTGGTCAAGCCCTCGACCTATTAGTATCAGTCAGCTAAATATGTTACCACACTTACACCTCTGACCTATCA
>NZ_JADNKB010000024.1:0-11952 GCF_015555225.1 Clostridium sp. D46t1_190503_E9 | reverse complement strand
CTCAATAAAAAGTTTAATCTCTTCGCTCAAATTACTTTGAGTCTTAATTTTAAGACGTCTAAAAGAATTGCTGGTTTATTTTACTTAACTTATTTTCTGTTCAATTTTCAAAGACCATTTTCTTCATCGCTCTCAAGCGACTTTCTTATCTTATCACTTATGCACTTCATTGTCAACAATGTTTTTTAACTTTTTTCAAGTTGTTTTGTTGGAAATCAACGTGTTCATAAGGAACGATTTACATAATATCATCTTTCACTCCTTAGTATCTATAATATTATCTATTTTATTCATATTTATATTATATTTTCTTTATTATTCTTTATTTTAATCTAATTTACTTATAAAGATATCCTAGGTAGCGTTTGTGTCTATTTAATCTTAATATATTCCAAAAATGTAATATATATATTATTATTAGATAGAATTCTTTTTTTATTTATTACATGTTTTAAATATAAAATATCTTTTTGAGTTAAAAATAATTATTAATAGTATTAAATTAATAACTAAATACTATATATGGAGGTGATACTTTGAAAAATATATTAAATAATGATTGGCAACAATTATTGCAAGATGAATTTGAAAAGGATTATTATCAAAACCTTAGACAATTTTTAATATCAGAGTATAAATCAAAAACTATCTATCCTGATATGAGTGATATTTTTAATGCATTAAAATTTACTGCATACAAAGATGTTAAGGTTGTTATACTTGGCCAAGATCCTTATCATGGTCCAAATCAAGCTCATGGTCTTTCTTTTTCTGTTAATAAGGGAGTTAAAGTCCCCCCTTCTTTAGTTAATATTTATAAAGAATTACACGATGATCTAGGATGCTACATACCTAATAACGGATTTTTAAAAAATTGGACTGATCAAGGAGTTTTATTATTAAATACAGTTTTAACTGTTAGAGCTCATGAAGCAAATTCTCATAAGAATATGGGATGGGAAATACTAACCGATAAAATTATTTCACTACTTAATAAAAGAGAAGATCCTATTGTTTTTATTTTATGGGGCAATCCTGCAATAGCTAAAAGTAAGCTTATAACAAATAAAAATCATTTTATAATTACTTCTCCCCATCCAAGCCCACTTTCAGCTTTTAGAGGTTTCTTTGGAAGTAAACCATTTTCTAAAACGAATGAGTTTTTAAAATCTATTAACAAGACACCTATAAACTGGCAAATAAAAAATATATAAAAAAAAAAGGCACTAACTGTGCCTTTTTTAATTAATTTTACTTTTTGACTTCTTATAAAATGAATAACCTAGTGATGAAATTATTGCTATAACTGAGCATCCTGAAAATGTTAATATTATATTATCGATAAAAAAGCCTAGAAATATACCAATTCCAGCTCCCACAGCTATCCCCTTTGCTAAATAATCATAATCTTGATCAGATAAAATTAACTTTTCCACCACTAACACTCCTTATATGTTAAACATCTTATAAATCTAATATCTATACATTTATTTTAATACTTACTTCTTAAATATTTCTTAACTAAAACTTAAAGTATAATTAATTATAATTAATTATTATTCTTTCATAGTAATTTACCTTAATAATACAATAAAAAACATATAAATTTGCCAATTACGTCACTTTTCTTATTATCACCGCAAGTTTATATATCTAAAACTAAAAAATAATATATATAGCTAACGCACTTTTTTGAAGTTTAAATACCAAGCTCCTATTTAGCCATACTTTCAAAGTCTTTTATATTTTTCAGTACATAAAAAAAGCTAACTAATTAATTAGTTAGCTTTCCTGGTGGCTCGACCAGGAATCGAACCAGGGACACGAGGATTTTCAGTCCTCTGCTCTACCGACTGAGCTATCGAGCCTTAACGATTTATATTTTATATAATTTTTTATAATATGTCAACGTTTTTATTTTATATTTTTTAATTTTAGTAAGAATATAAATTTTAAGTTATTTTTATAGAAGCATATAAATATAATAAAATATAGTATTAATAGGAGTGATTTATGAAATATATATTATTTATTATACTAATACTATCATTAGTAGTACTTTATTTTTATTATGAGAAAAAATTAGAATTAATGAAAAAACAATTAATGATTACTTCACATCAATATAATAATATAAGAAAGAAATATGATACACCTAAAAAAAACAATAATAATTTATCTATTAGATTTATTACCCCCACCTATAAGACCGGAATAATAAATACTGATTCTAAATTATATATAGCGCCACTGGATTCATCTCAGGTAATTAGAAAAACAAACATACGCATGGAGGTAACAGTTCTAGATTCAGCTGAACTAAATAATCAAACTTGGTATTATGTTAATCTTCCAATTGATAACTGTATAAATTGTAGAGGATGGATTAATTCAAAAGATGTATCAATGTTTTATAGTGACTCATCCTATATATCCAAATCAAATTAAGTAAAAAAAGTTAGGAGTATTGCTCTCCTAACTTTTTTATAATGAAATAGTTCTAATCATAAAGAAAATATATATTCCTATTGATAGTACAAATGGAATATTTATTATTCTATCCTTTTTCCCCACTATTCCTGATACTTCACTTGTTCTATAATTATAATTTTGAATTCTTCTTTTTGAATTAATTTTTTCCAATCCATATATTATAAGAAAAACAAATATTGAAAATATTACTGCTATAGCTCCATATATTATAAATAAAATTAATTTTTCTGATGATTCTATATTTTTGAGTGTTAATTCTGCATTTTGATTTGCATTTGATAATCCTTTAGTAATATAATCTGCTAATTTTGCCATAGTTACTGATGTTCCATTTATAATAAAGTGCATTATCATTGATGAAAATATACTATTTGTTGCTTGCACCACTAAAGCTAATATAAATCCTAATACAGCTGCATATAAAAATTGTTGAGGATCTAAGTGAAGAATACCAAAGAATAATCCTGTTACTATAGCTGATACATATTTATTTTTGTTCTCATAGCCTGAAAGCACTATCCCTCTTATTGTTACTTCTTCTGTTATTGATGGAAGTAATGCAACTAATGCTAATAAAAGTATATATGGAGTTGAAGTTATTTCTGATATAAACGATCCAATTTCATTATTAAAGAAAAATGTTCCAATCAATGAAAAAAAGGTCATTATTGGTTGAACCACAAATGCTAATAAGACAATTAAAAGAGTATCTTGCCAATGTAATTTGTTTAATTTGAGAGTTTCTTTAAAAGAAGACTTTGTAACAATTATATATATAATTGCAGGTAATAAAAATAATATCACATGATTTAAAAACAGTATAACTCTTGTATCACTTAATCCGAGTACAAGATAAAATGGCCTTAATAGTAATGGACCAAATATTTCTATTATTAATATAATTAAAAAATACATATTCGCTTTAAAAACTTTTGTCATATCTCTATCCTTTCTTTTAGTTTCTAGCGTTTCATTCTTTTACTACAAATTTATTTTAACGAATGTATAACTTATTAATTTAATGGACATAATTATAATGAAGCGAGAAGGCTTCCACAGTTAATCGCCTCTCCCCCATTTTATTTATATACAAAAATAATCCCCAACTTACTTTATAGTATGGAAGGGGATTATTTTACTCCCCTTTTTAATTTAAACTTCTAATAACTCTTTTCTTAAAATATTTAGCGCATTAAGTGTAGCTTTTCTTCTAATTCTTTCTCTATCGCCAGTAAAATTAAATTTATTTACAACAACTTTTCCTTTAATAAATACTCCTATATAAACTAATCCAACTGGTTTTTCATCAGTTCCACCACCTGGTCCTGCTATTCCTGTGGTAGAAATTGAAATATCAGTATCAGCCTGTTTAGCTATCCCTATTGCCATTTCTCTAGCTGTTTCTTCGCTTACTGCTCCATATCTATCTAAAGTTTCTTTTCTAACCCCAAGCCTCTTCATTTTAGCTTCATTTGAATAAGTTATAGCCCCTTCCTTAAATACATCCGATATTCCAGGATATGAAATTAAACTCGCTGCAACCATACCACCTGTGCATGATTCCGCAGTTGATATACTTAGTTTACTACTACATAACATTTCTGAAACAACATTTTCTAAAGAAGTTTCCCCTTCTCCATATATATACTCTCCAAGTGTACTTTTTATTTCTTTATCAACAGGATTTATTAAATCATCACATTCTTTTTCATTATTTCCCTTAGCTGTAATTCTTAATGTAACATCATTATCCTTTGCATATGGTGCCACTGTAGGATTTTTACTACTTTGAATTAAATTATTTAATTTTTGTGCCATAAGACTTTCACCTATTCCAAATAATCTTAAAGTCTTAGATTTTATAATCTTTCCTGTTATCCCTTCTAAGTATTTTTTAACATGATCATTAAACATCGGTTTCATTTCCCTTGGAGGGCCTGGTAAAATTATTAAAGTCTTATTATTTTCTGATATTATAGATCCCGGCGCTGTTCCATTAGGATTAGGTAATATAATAGATCCTTCTGGAAAATATGCTTGCTTTTTATTTGCTTCTACGATAGCCTCATCTTTCATATCTAGATATGTTTTAATCCAGTCTAAAGAAGGTTTATGAAGCTCTAACTTTTTCTTAAAATATTTTGCTCCTAACTCTTTAGTTAAGTCATCTTGTGTTGGACCCAACCCTCCTGTTGTAATAACTAAATCACATCTTTGAAAAGCTTTTTCAAATGATTCTATTATTCTATCTTCATTATCACCAATAACACTTTGATGATATACATCTATTCCTAAAGCAGCTAATTCTTTAGCTAAAAATTGTGCATTTGTATTAACTATATCGCCTAAAAGTATTTCTGTTCCAATTGCTATTATTTCTGCTTTCATTTTACTCCTCCTACATACTTTATTTATATAAGCTACAATAAAAATTCAACACTTCTATGATATACCTTAGTAATTGATATTATTTAAATTTAGTTATTATTTTTGTAACTTATATATAAATTTAAATAATATATGCTTTCGTTTTCACTAGTTTACTTAAATAAGATATTAAGCATTAAATATACTACTTACTTCAGCTGTGTAGATTATTACCTAAAACTTATATACTAAATATTTTACCATAAATTATAAAAGACTACTAATCAATAGATTAATAGCCTTTTATTTACTTTTGCTTATTAGCATTTATATAATATTTGCCAGTTGGATTAATTCCTTCATCTAATATCGAGAAATTGCTGTCTTTAAGCATGGATGTAATGATATTGATATCATTTTTGTCAACGCTACCTAAGGTTATTGTAAAATTATCATTTCTATCTACAACTCCCATATAGTCAAATATATTGCTATATTCACTAAGACCTAATCCCCCATTTATATCCATCCTATAATCTGGCATAGTATCCCTCCAATACTTTTTCTTTTGTATAAGATTTTATCTATAGCATTTATTTTATTTTATCTCACTAATTCATTATTTATTCACTATACCAAAATTTAATTTTTTTTAGCTTCCTCTATTATTTTTTTAGCTTCTATTTCAGGAACTTCTTCATATCTTGCAAGTTCACTTGTAAAGCTTCCTCTAGCTTGAGTCATTGACCTTAAATCAGTAGAGTACTTAAACATTTCTGATAGTGGAACTTCTACAATGATTTTTTGTAAGTTCCCATCTGGTTCCATTCCCAAAACTCTTCCTCTTCTCTTATTTATATCTCCAATGATATCACCCATATATTCATCTGGCACAAATATTTCTACATGCATAATAGGCTCTAATAAAATAGCTTTTGCTTGTTCTAGCCCCTTCTTATATGCAATAGAAGTAGCCATTTTGAATGCCATTTCTGAAGAATCCACTGGATGATAAGATCCATCGTGCAGTGTTGCTTTTAATCCAACTACTGGATAACCAGCTAAAACACCCTTTTCAATACATTCTCTAAGACCTTTTTCTACTGCAGGTATAAAGTTTCTCGGAACAACTCCTCCTACAACATTATCTACAAACTCTAGATCACTTTCTCCATCTTTTCTTGGCTCAAATTTTATTTTTACATCTCCGTATTGTCCATGCCCTCCTGATTGCTTTTTATGTTTACCTTGAACATCAGCAACTCCTTTTATTGTTTCTCTATATGGTATCTTAGGAAGCCTTAATATTACTTCGGCTCCAAACTTATTTCTCAACCTACTAGCTATTACATCTAAATGAGTTTCACCAACTCCAGATATTATTGTTTCTGCATTTTCCGTATCTCGTGTTATTGTAAATGTTGGATCCTCTTCTAATAATCTTTGTAGAGCTGCTGATATTTTATCTTCATCACCCTTAGCCTTCGGTAATACCGCCATTGATATTGCTGGTTTAGGGAAATTCATTTTATCATATATAACTTTATTATTTATATCGCATAAAGTATCTCCCGTTTCGGTGTATTGTAACTTTGCAACAGCCGCTATATCTCCGGCTACTACTTCCTTAGTAGGTATTTGATTTTTACCTCTCATGAAAAATACATTTGCTAATTTTTCTGCTTTATCCTTATTACTATTAATAACAGTAACCTCATTTGAAAGTTTTCCTGTTATAACTCTAAATAATGATATTTTGCCAACAAAAGGGTCTGCTATCGTCTTAAAAACTAATGCTGAAAACGGCTTATTTTCATCTAATCTTATGAAAACCTCTTCATCATTTTGTGTATTTATTGCTTTCTGAGGAATTGAATATTTAGGTGATGGAAAACATTCTACTACATCTTCTAAGAAACATCTCATACCTATAACCTTTGAAGCACTTCCACACATTACTGGTGCTATTTCGCCACTTGCACATCCTTCTATAAGTCCATTATATATTTCTTCATCACTTAATTCGCCTTCATTAAAATATTTATCTAAAAGTTCTTCATTAGTTTCAGCTACTGCCTCCATAATCATTCTTTTACATTCATCTATTTTCCCTAACAGTTCTTCTGGAGCATCCATTTCTTGAATTTTATTAGTTTTTGGATCGTGTATTCTAACTCTTTTTGATATAACATTAACTACTCCTTTAAAATTCTCTTCTGTTCCTATAGGATACTGAATTGGAACTACGCTAATTCCAAACTTTTCTTTTAATTGAGCTAATGTTTTATCATAACTTGAATTTTCTCTATCTAATTTATTAATAAAAAATGTTCTTGGTAATTTTATTTTATTACAATAATCCCATGCCTTTTCTGTTCCTACCTGAACTCCTGATACACCACATACAACTATAGTAGCTACATCTACGGCTCTCATTCCTTGAATAAGTTCTCCTGAAAAATCAAAATATCCTGGTATATCTACTAAATTTATTTTTGTTTCATTTACTTCTATCGGAGCAATAGAAACTGATAATGAAATCCCTCTCTTTTTTTCCTCTTGATCAAAATCTGTAACTGTTGTTCCATCTTCTACTTTTCCTAACCTATCAGTATTGCCAGTATTAAAAAGTAATGCTTCTACTAAAGATGTTTTTCCTGATGCTCCATGACCTATAAGTCCAATATTTCTCAAATTTTTTATTGTGTAATTTTTCATACTATCTCATAATATTTAATATAATATTATGATTACACCTACCTTTCATTTAAAATCTAAATAATTTTTGAATTAGTTCTCTCATCAAATTCCTGTGTTTATAAATTTTAAATCTCTGGTTTATAATTTGTTCTAATAAAACATCCTAAGTTCGGGTAATTTCTTTATTGCATCTTACTAATTATAGAATACCATAAAGGTTTTTCCTTTTCCAGAATATTCAGATTATTTATCATCAGTCTAATCTATATTTATTTTTATGCTTTGCATATAAGATTAAGTACAAAAAAGTGCACCTATAATTTATACTATAGCTACACCTTCTGTTATCTTAATTTTTGACATATTTTTTATGTTTATTCAGCTTTACATAATTATTTTTCATTAATTAAATATCTATATTTTATCAGGAAGAAAATTAATAATCATATTAAATTTTATTACTATTATTTGAAATATAGTATCGTTATAGCATAGTTAGAATATTATAGAAAGAACCATATTAAAAGAAACAATTTCTAAATATAGTTCCTTGATGCGGTAGCTTATTACCGACTCTCTCTATAGCTACTAAAATACTATTATTTGAGTTAGTGCTATTATCTTTTGATTTCATTCGTTATCCCCCTTAAATAGTAAATACACAACAATAAATTTTTCTACTTTTTTAAATTTTATTTTACACGTTTTTCACTCCATTTTATAACTATTATATAGGCATATTAATCTTTTTCAAGATTTTATTAGTATTTCATAAAAATTTATGAAAAATGTTATATTAACATTATCAAACTCTTATAAAATATATGATTAATTTTAAAAATGTAATTGCTATATAATCATCTTTATATTAGTTTCTAATTAATTAAAATCTATATTTTAGTCAAGAATATTATTATAGATAATTATTTTTTGAAGGAGGTTTTTAATATGATTGCAATTAATATAATTTTTTATCTATCATTCATAATAAATCTCTTTATAATATTTATAATAATTATATTTGGGAAAAAACGCCATGAGAAAACTTTATCATGGATTCTAATATTAATTATATTCCCTCCCCTTGGACTAATTCTCTTTATACTGTTAGGTAGGAACTGGAAGATACATACATTAGATAAAAAATCAAAGCAAAAAGTCAGTAGCTTAATTACTCCTTCACTATTAAATAAATCTCATATATCTAATGAATTTCAGCATATTGTAAACTTATTAGTATCAAATTCATATTCTCCACTCTTTATAAATAATAGTGTTACTATTTTAGATGGAGGAATTAATAAGTTCGAAGCTCTAAAAAGTAAACTACTAGAAGCAAAAGACCATATTCATTTAGAATACTATATTGTTAAAGATGATAATATAGGAAATGAAATAAAAGATATATTGATAAGAAAATCTAAAGAAGGCGTAAAAGTTAAATTTATAATCGATAAAATGGGTTCTATAAAATTAAGCACTAGATATATTAACGATTTAAAAAATTCTGGGGTTGATGTTGTTTTTTATTCTTATGTATTAGCACCTTTTTTTAGATTCATTAATACCCAAGTGAATTATAGAAATCATAGAAAAATAGTTGTTATAGATGGTACTACAGCATTCCTAGGAGGAATTAATATAGGAGACGAATATTTGGGGTTAGGCAAATTAGGTGATTGGAAGGATTGTCATATAATGATTGAAGGTGATTGTGTACTTGGCTTGCAATCAATTTTCTTAGATGATTTTTCAAGTATAAAAAAATATAATAATGAACAAATTTCAACCTTAGCCAATATCGAAGACTATTTTAAAAATAAAGAATTTGATGGTAATATACCAATGCAACTAATAAAAAGTGGACCAGATTCTGAATACCCTAGCATACTTCAATGCTTTATAAAAATGATTAGCACTGCTAAAGAAAGTATTAATATAATAACTCCTTATTTTATCCCATCTGAAGGTTTAATGGATTCATTAAAAATAGCTGCATTAAGTGGCATTAAAATTTCAGTAATTTTTCCTAAAAAAGCCGATCATTTTACTGTGAATAAAGCGTCACAAACTTATTTAGCTGAATTAGTGAGATCTGGAGTTAAAGTTTATTTATATAATGATTCCGGATTTATTCATTCTAAAATTTTAACTGTAGATAAAAAAATATGCACAATAGGAACAGCAAATATGGATATACGAAGCTTTGAATTAAATTATGAAATCAATGCATTAATATATGATGAAGGAATAACTTGTGAATTTAATAAAATATTCGATAACTTATTAGAATATTGTACGGAGTTTAATTTAACAGAATATGAATCTAGATCTTTAACTAGCAAATTTCTAGATGGAATCTCTAGACTATTTTCTTCAATACTATAAAAGGATATTCAAATATTATTGAATATCCTTTTATAGTATTGAAAATTATATTTTACTTATTTAATTTTACTATTTCTACTATCCTCGTTATTAAATAACCAATAGCACCTCCTGAAGTGTCAATCAATACATCTTTAAACGCCATATTTCTTCCCGGAATAAAATATTGATGAAATTCATCTGTACTTGCATATAAAAACACAAAAATTATTGAATATAATCTAGCTCTTTTAGTAGTAAAATAGAACTTGCTTACGTTATATGCAAATAAAAATAATATTAGATATTCTGAAAAGTGTGCAGTCTTTCTAACTACTAAAGTAGCTAACTCACCAAAATATTGATTTAATTCTATTCCAAAAAAGCTAAATATTTTCAAAACTAATTCACTTTGGCTACTAGAAACTTCACCTGGTTGATGTGACATAAAAAATATAATCCCCATCCAAACTATTAGCATAGCCCACGATATTATCTTTTTGTTTTTATTCATTATTCTCTCCCTATGTTAATTTAATATATTTTCCTTTTTATATAATAAATATTTTATCCTTTGATATCAATCTTTTTCAACTAAATATCTATTAATATACGCTAACGATTGTTCTAGCATACCTTGACCTCTCTCTAAATCTTTAACATTAACTTCTAAGTTATATATTCTTTGTTCTACTAAATTCATTATTTGCTTTATATCGTTTAATAATTTAGCTTCATATGAAACTTGTACTCCATCAGAATCTATATATATTTTTTCTGGAACAGATCCACATTTAGAGCACTTAGCATATATTCCCTTCTTCTCAACATCTCTAAATATTTTGAATGTATCATTATTACAGTTAGAACAATTAGGCAACATTATAAAATCTTGATCACTTACATCAATATCATATTTAGACTTACACTGAGCACAAATTAAATGCAACTTATCTTCTTCACTTTCTAAAAAAAATCTATTCCCACTACAGCCATCTTTTTCACATACAAAAGTTCTTATCATTTCCTAATCCCCCTCCTTATTTAGAAAGAATACCCTTCTACAATTTAATATGCTAGACTAAATAAATTTATTCTTATTATTTATATTAGTTTTAACTACATATATTGTAAAAAGTAAAATAGACCTAAACTTATAAGTTAGGTCTATCAAATATTTTTATTATTACAAAATTCATCTGATTCCTTTAATGCTACTTCTACTTCTTTTATAAGATCATCTATCCTGCTTGTATTTTTACCTGCTAATACTAGCTCTCGCTTTTCTAATTTTAATTTTATTAATTTTTGCTCTAACTCATCCTTCTTACCCATACCAACACTCCCCATCTAAGGATAAGACCTTAAAACTTTTACATTAAAAATTAAATAGTTTATTATATATTAATTATATATTATTTTTCTCTCTATTCCTAATTAAAATTTTAGAAATTTTTAAAACTTTTTCGACATTTGGAAATCCCATACATGTATTATATTACTATTAAATAACTTAAAATATTCCTTCTAATTTTAAGTTATAAAAAAAGAAGTTATGATAACATAACTTCTTTTGGTGGAGGTAAAGGGATTCGAACCCTTGACCCCTTGCGTGCAAGGCAAGTGCTCTCCCAACTGAGCTATACCCCCAAATATGGTGGACCTTCAGGGACTCGAACCCCGGACCTACCGGTTATGAGCCGGTTGCTCTAACCAACTGAGCTAAAGATCCATAATACCTGGCAACGTTCTACTCTCCCACACAGTCTCCCATGCAGTACCATCGACGCTGTAGAGCTTAACTTTCCTGTTCGGAATGGAAAGGAGTGTTTCCTCTACGCCATCATCACCAGATTACATTAACATTATATTGTAAAATCAATATCTTGTCAATACTTTTTTCAGAAATATTCTCTGAAAATTGCACATGAATTAATTTTAAGCCTGTTTTTTATTGGTCAAGCCCTCGACCTATTAGTATCAGTCAGCTAAATATGTTACCACACTTACACCTCTGACCTATCA
>NZ_JADNKB010000023.1:0-16856 GCF_015555225.1 Clostridium sp. D46t1_190503_E9 | reverse complement strand
ATTTATTTAATTATATAAAAAATACCTATAGCCATAAACCCTTTTATTTAAGTGTCTAGTCTATAGGTATCAGTTTAAATTAGAGCTTCCCTTTTTATGAGCTAATATCAAAATTTATTTTGCTACAGCCCCATTCTTATATTATTAAGCTTCTTTAGATAGCCTTTCTAAATCAGATATTATTACTTTTACTAAATCAAGTTTTCCTTTAGCGTAATCTTTATCATTTAACCAATCTATTCCAAGCTCTAATGCCTTTTCAGTTTCCTTATATTCATTTAATAAAGTTTTAACTAAATCTTCTCTCATAATTACTTCTCTCCTTTATAACAAATACTATTCAACAGTAACTGATTTTGCTAAGTTACGTGGCTTATCTACGTCACAACCCTTTTGCTTAGCCATATAGTATGATATTAATTGAAGTGGAACTACTGATAATACTGGAGTTAATAATGAATTTGTATTTGGGATATAAATTACATCATCACAAACCTCCTTAGCATCTTCGTCCCCTTCATTTGCTATTGCTAGAACTCTTGCCCCTCTTGTAACTACTTCTCTGATGTTACTTATCATTTTGTCTCTTAATCTATCTTCTGTTAATAATGCTATTATTGGAGTTCCATTTTCTATTAGAGCTATTGGACCATGCTTTAATTCTCCACCTGCATATGCTTCTGAATGAATATATGATATTTCTTTAAGCTTTAAAGAACCTTCTAAAGCAACAGCATAATCTAATCCTCTTCCTAAGAAGAAAAGATCTTTATCCATATAGTTTTTAGATGCAAACTTTTGTAATTCATCTTTCTTAACTAATATTTCATTTACCTTTTCTGGTAAATTCATTAATTCTTCTTTAAGATTTTCTGCTGTTTCATTACCAATTGTACCCTTAACTTCTCCAAAGTATATTCCTAAAATATACATTGCTATTAATTGTGTTTCATAAGCCTTTGTTGAAGCAACTGCTATTTCTGGACCCGCCCAAGTATAAAGTACATGATGTGCTTCTCTTGAAGCTGAACTTCCAACAACATTTGTTATAGCTAAAACTTTTGCTCCTATTCTTTTTGCATCTCTTAAAACTGCTAAAGTATCAGCAGTTTCTCCTGATTGGCTAACAACTATTAATAATGACTTTTCTGTTATTAATGGATCTCTATATCTAAATTCTGAAGCTATATCAACCTCAACTGGTATTTTAGCTAACTTTTCTATTATAGTTTTTCCAACTAATCCTGCATGATAAGCTGTTCCACAAGCAACTATAAATACTCTATCAAAAGATTCTAATTCTTCTTTAGTGATATTTATATTATCTAATTTAACTTTTGAATCCTTTAAAACTCTTGAAGTTAAAGTATCTTTTATTGCCTTTGGCTGCTCATGAATTTCTTTTAACATGAAATCTTCATATCCACCCTTTTCAGCAGCATCAACATCCCAAGTAACATGATATACTTCCTTATCTATAACTTCGCCATCTTCTGTCTTAATTTCTATTCCATCTCTAGTCATTACCACAAATTCTTTATCTTCTAATAAATAAACTTCTCTTGTATGATTAAGAACTGCTGGTATATCTGAAGCTATAAAGTATTCTTTTTCTCCAAGTCCAACTATTAATGGACTATCTTTTCTAACTGCAACTATTTTATCTGGCTCATTTTTACAAATAACACCTATTGCATAGCTTCCTTCCATTTTTGAAGTTGCCTTTACTACAGCTTCAAATAAATCACCTTTATAATAATAATCTACTAAGTTTGGAATAACTTCTGTATCAGTTTCTGAATAAAACTCATATCCCTTTGTCTTAAGCCATTCCTTTAACTTCATATAATTTTCTATAATTCCATTATGAACAACACTTATTGTTGCATTTCCATTTGTATGAGGATGTGAATTTATATCTGATGGCTCTCCATGAGTTGCCCATCTAGTGTGTCCTATTCCTATACTTCCTTTTAAAGGACTCTGCTTTAAATGATCATCTAAATTCTTTAAACGTCCTTTAAACTTTCTAACTTTAATTTCTCCATCTTCTAATACAGCTACTCCTGCTGAGTCATATCCCCTGTATTCAAGCTTTGATAATCCCTCAACTAATATTGGAGATGCTTCCTTTTTTCCTACGAATCCAACTATTCCGCACATATTTATCTTCCTTCCTTTTCTTCAACTGTATTTTTAATTTTATTTCTAATAAAGAACTTATATTCCTTATTGAAGGTTTTAACACCAAGCTAATGTTGTCCTACAAATCACTTTGTAGTTTTATTAGCTGTTAACGGTAGTGTGCAATACCGTGGGGCACCCGCCGAAGTATCGATACTCCCCAACCTCGTCAACTCATTTGAGTTCTGGCGCTTTTATTTTTATTATCATTTTCTCCTTTCTTTAAATATTTGATTTAATCTATACTCTATCTTATGCATATAAAATTAAAATCTACACTAATTCTAACACACTTTTTGTTAAAATCAACTATTTTTATTTAAATTTAATTATTTTAAGCTATTTTATTAAATTAATTCTATATATCTTTCATTTTCTCTTGTTTACTCTTGTTAATAACTATACATGTAGATGTCTAGACATATTTACAATGGATAATTGATAATGGACAATTCATAATTATGTAAAAAGCTCATCTTAAGCTGAATTTTCATATCTATGCTTTAAGGTTGATTCTTTTATCAATTGTCTATTATCTAAAAAAGATGTAGTTACTTTTTCTTTTTATAAAAGTAACTACATCCTTTATTAATTTCATTTTTATTATAAATATATTATATTAAACTGCATTATGCATAGTAAACATGCTTATTAATTTTAATTTTTCTTTTCTAGATAATTGCTTTATTGCATATTCTCTTTTCATTGCATCTTTTTTATCTTCAAATTCTTCAAAATATACTATTTCTACTGGTAATCTAGCTTTTGTATATTTAGCTCCTTTTCCACTATTGTGAGCTTTAATCCTTTTTTCTAGAGAGGTTGTCCACCCTGTATATAAAGTGTTATCGCTACATTTTAATATATAAACGTAATTCATTTTATCACCTAGTCTAATCTTCATTATATTTTTAATAAGTAAATTATAACTCAATAAAAAGCTTTTATAAAAGTAATTTATAACTTAATAAAAAGGTTATCTTAAACTATACTTTTTAAGATAACCTTTTATTCAATATCTATTTTAATGCATTTTCTATTCTATTTCTTATTTCTTCTACTTTGTCTTTAGCAACATCTGTTTTTTCTCTTATTGCTTTATCATATTGGTTAAATAAATTTTCCATATCATCTACAGTACTTTTTATGGAAGCATCTTCAACTGTGTTCTTTAAATTTGTAAGTTTCCCTTTGAATTCACTGCTATATTTATCCCAATCTTCAGCTTTTATATTTTCTACTCCGCCCTCAACTTTTCCTTTAAATTCTGTGTATAAATTATTTACAGAAGTCCTACTCTCATTTACTGAGCCCCCTTGATTATTAGTACCATTAGTATTTGAATTTGTATTATCTGTCACTCCAGTACCATTTGTTCCATTCATTCCGTTTGTACCATCTGTTGTTCCTGTGCCTGCCTTATCTGTTACTCCTGTACCTGAATTGTTATTTGTTGATGGATTTCCTTCTGTAGCGTTTCCACAGGCTGCTAATCCTAAACTACAAGTTATTAACATACCTATTAATAATTTTTTCATTTTAGTTCCTCCTTTTTTCACCATATATTTATTCTCCCTCTCTCATAACCACACAATTATTTTCTCTCTTAAACTTTAAATTATACTTATTAGGTAATCATCTTATTGATGATGCCCTCATAAGTTCAGAAAGCTTACAGTTACCAAAATACAATATTCATTTCAATCTAAATTTATAGTAAAAAAAGGAGCTATCTTAAAAGACAGTTCCTCCTATAAAATTAAAAATTATTTATGTAATTTGACACAATCAATAAATCCATTAATTTATTTTAAATTGTTTAAATAATATTTTTGTTTTTAAAATAAATTTAAAATAACTCCACCTAACACAGTTAATGCATAAACTACATTCATCACAACAAAATTCTTTACTGCTAATACAAAAGTATCTTTTTTAGTTTGAAGTTTATTGAACTTATTTATATTTCCCTTTATAACTTTTAATACTAGTAATGTTACTATTGAAACTATCGGTAATATTCTAAGCAATACTCCAACTACTATAGCAATAAATCCAATATAATATAACCATTTAAATACCTTTAAGGCATTTTCTTTTCCAATATATATCGGAAGTGTATATCTTTTATTTACTATATCTTCATCTATATCACAAATATTATTTGCAAGCATTATATTAGAAATTCCAGTTATAGCTGGTAAACTTACAATAAATATGTATATCAACTCAAATATATTAAAGTTTATGCTTATGTTATTTAAATTGGTAAAGTTAATTGATAATATCTCTGAATCAAATATATGTATATAGATAGTTAAAAACGTTATTATAAATCCCATTGCAAGACCTGAAAATATTTCTCCAAATGGTGTCCTTGATATTGGTATTGGACCAAATGAATATGTAATTCCTATAACAAATGAAATTGCACCTATTAATAAAACTATTATATTAGTATTTTTAACTAGCAGTAACCCTAAAGCTGTTGCTAATATAAGCATAAAATAAATAGTTATCCTAACTACTCTTGGATTTAAATTATAACTAACTATAGCATTATGAGTTTCGTATCCATATCCTTCTTTTTTAACTGCTTTTGCATAATCCATATAATTATTAATCGCTGTAGTAGTCATATCAAATATTATCATTGATAAAAACATTATTATTGCATTTTTTATATTAAAATTATCATATCTGTATAAAGCATAAAAAGTTCCTAATAAAAATGGAATTACACTTGCTACTTTTGTTTGTATCTCTACTAATTTTAAAAAGCTACCTATTCTCAAAATTAATCTCTCCCTCTAAAAATATTATATTAACTATTTTATAACTTCTTTTAAAAATAAGAAAGTGAAAATATGTAAGTTCACCAATCTAATAAATTTGTTTAGAATTAGAATAAACTTATATATTTCCACCTAAAATTAAAAGAAAAAAGTAGAGAAATTCAAATTTATTAATTTTATAAATAAGTTCTAAAACATGAGATATAAGTTTTCTCTACTAGTTTACTTTCATTTATTTAATTTTTAATTTAAATATTTAATTTAAAAATGCTTGTGCCTCTATTTTAACTGATTCTTGACTTTCTTTATCTTCTTCATCATATTCTGAATGCTTATAAAAATAATCTGCCATTTGGAATCTCTTAACCCTAGAAATGCTTAATTCTTCAGCTAAATCATCTAAAAATCTTACTTCAGACATCTCATATTCAGCATCTGCTAATGCAACTCTAGTTAATTCAAAAAATACTATGTTTATTATTCTCTCTCCAGCATTCCTTATAACATTGATTGTTTCTTCATGGCTAACTTCTTCTAAATCAAAGTCCTCCATATTCATTTCTTTTAATGCTCTCTCAATTAATTCCTTCTCTTTTTCTTCTACTTTATCATCTACTAACGCAAATTCTACAAGTAAGTTGATATAGGCAGTACCTAACTCTTTGCTAAGTTCATCTAAAAACATACCCAATCCTCCTTTGTTTTTACTATATTAATTATAACATATATTAAATATGTATAGAATAAAGAGCCTTCTTACAATTAAAATTAAAGAGCTGCCTTATAGACAGCTCCTTTTAAAATATTCCTAATCCAACTTCTTAGTATCTATCCAACTCATCATTTCTCTTAATTCTTGACCAACTTTTTCAATTGGATGTTCTGCTTCCATTCTTCTTCTTGCATTAAACATAGGTCTTCCAACTTGATTTTCTAATAACCAATTCTTTGCAAATGTTCCATCTTGAATTTCAGATAACACCTTTTTCATTTCCTTCTTTGTTTCTTCAGTTACTATTCTATTACCTACCATATAATCCCCGTATTCAGCAGTATCTGATATAGAATATCTCATCATACTCATTCCACCTTGATATAGTAAATCTACAATTAGCTTCATTTCATGTAAACACTCAAAATATGCATTTTCAGGAGCATATCCTGCTTCTACTAAAGTTTCAAACCCTGCTTTTATAAGTGCTGTACAACCTCCACAAAGAACTGCTTGTTCTCCAAATAAATCTGTTTCTGTTTCATCCTTAAATGTAGTTTCTAATACTCCGGCTCTGGCTCCACCTATTCCATTTGAATAAGCTAAAGCTAAATCACGAGCATTTCCTGTTGGATTTTGATATACAGCTATTAAACATGGAACTCCTGATCCTTCTGTGTAAGTTCTTCTTACCATATGTCCTGGTCCCTTAGGCGCACACATAAATACATCTACATTTTCTGGCGGAACTATTTGTCCATAATGAATATTGAATCCATGTGCAAATACTAGTGCATTTCCTTCTTCTAGATATGGAGCTATTTCTGATTTATATACCTTTGCTTGTTTTTCATCTGGTAATAATATAACTACTACATCTGAAGCCTTTGCTGCTTCTGCAACTGTTGCTACATGTAATCCTGCTTTTTCAGCTCTTTCCCAAGACTTACTTCCTTCATAAAGTCCAACAACAACATCAATTCCACTTTCATGTAAGTTTAATGCATGAGCATGGCCTTGACTACCATATCCAATTATAGCAACCTTTTTCCCCTTTAATAATTCTAAATTTGTGTCCTTTTCATAATACATTTTTGCCATTTTTCTAACCCCCTAATTATCTACATCTTCTTCACTTATTATTTCATTAATTGGTGCACCAGGTGCAACCATAGGAAATACTTTTTTATCATTATGAATTACATAATCTATTACTACTGGCCCTTTAAACTCTAAGGCTTCCCTTAAAACTGGTTCTAGTTCTTCTTTTTCATAAACTCTAAAACCTCTTCCCCCAAAGGCCTGAGCTAATTTAACAAAATCAGTCGATCTATTTAAAGTTGTTGATGAATATCTTGCCTCATAGAAAAAGTTTTGCCATTGCCTTACCATTCCTAATGAATTATTATTAACTATTATTATAATTACAGGCAAATTATTCTTTACTGCTGTAACTAATTCATTACAATTCATTCCGAAGCTTCCATCTCCAGCTATATTAAAAACCTGCTTATTTTTTAATGCAATTTGTGCACCAATTGATGCTCCTAATCCAAAGCCCATAGTTCCAAGTCCACCTGAGGATATGAAACTTCTTGGATTCTTATATTTAAAATACTGAGCTGCCCACATTTGATGCTGACCAACTTCAGTAGCTATTACAAAACTTCCATCATCTAATTCACTAAGCTTCCTAAATAAAAACTCTGGAGTTAACTCTCCTGTAATAGAAGTATCTTTAACATTTAAATCTTTAAGTTCATTCATTTGATTTAACCATTCTTCATTTTTCTTTTCTTTTAATAATGGAATTAACCTTTGAAGAACAACCTTTAAATCCCCAACTATAAATGAATCCACTTTGATATTTTTATTAATTTCTGCTGGATCTACATCTATATGAACTACCTTTGCATTCTTTATATTTTTTTGATTACTAATGACTCTATCACTAAATCTTGCTCCTAAATTTATTAATAGATCACATTTAGTAGCTAATATATTTGAAGCTTTAGTTCCATGCATTCCTATCATCCCTGTATATAATGGATGATTATAAGGAAATGCTGAAATTGCCATAAGAGAAGTCGCTATTGGTGAATTTATTTTTTCAACAAATCCCTTTAGCTCTTCAAAAGCTTCTGCTGCTACTATTCCCCCTCCTGCATAAACAAAAGGATTTTCAGCCTCATTTATTAATGCGGCTACTTCTTCTAAAGCTTCATCCGTTATATGCTTTGTTTTTCTTTCTACTTCCTTTGGAATTATAGGTTCATATTTTGCTTTAGCTGACGTAATATCCTTAGGTATATCTATTAGTACTGGTCCTGGTCTACCTTCTTTAGCTATATAAAAAGCTTCCCTTATAATTCCTTGTAAATCATTCACATCTTTAACTATATAATTATGCTTTGTTATCGGCATAGTTATTCCAGTTATATCAACTTCCTGAAAGCTATCTTTTCCAAGAAGTTGCTTTGTAACATTTCCCGTTATTGCAACCATTGGTATAGAATCCATATAAGCAGTTGCTATCCCAGTCACAAGATTAGTTGCCCCAGGTCCAGAAGTTGCTAAACATACACCAACCTTTCCAGTTGCCCTAGCATACCCATCTGCCGCATGTGCTGCCCCTTGCTCATGCGCTGTTAATATATGATTTATCTTATCCCTATACTTATATAACTCATCATATATATTAAGAACAGCACCACCAGGATATCCAAAAATAGTATCAACACCCTCATCCAAGAGAGATTTAATCAATATTTCAGCCCCTGTTAAAAACATAAATAACCCCCTTATTTCAATGGATAATGGATAATTGACAGTTGACAATTATCCATTGCCAATTATCCATTACTCCAGTATTGCTCCTTTGCTAGCCGAGCTCACCAACTTAGCGTACCTTGCTAAGTAGCCTTCTTTTACTTTTGGCTCTAATAATGTTTTATTTTTTCTTCTTTTTTCTAAAACTTCATCGTCTACTAAAAGCTCTAGTTTACCATTTGGTATATCTATTGAAATTATATCTCCTTCTTCAACTAATGCTATTGTTCCTCCTTCTGCTGCTTCTGGAGAAACGTGCCCTATTGCAGCTCCTTTTGTTGCTCCACTAAATCTTCCATCTGTTATTAATGCTACATATTTATCTAATCCCATTCCTGCTATTGCTGATGTTGGAGATAGCATTTCTCTCATTCCTGGACCACCCTTAGGCCCTTCATATCTTATTACTACTACGTCACCTTTTATAATTTTTTTAGAAATAATTGCTTCTATTGCTTCTTCCTCAGAATCAAATACTCTTGCAGGTCCCTTATGTGTTAACATTTCTTCTAGAACTGCTGATTTTTTTACTACTGCTCCATCTTTTGCTAAGTTTCCTCTTAATACTTGGATTCCACCTGTAGTGCTATATGGATTGTCTATATTTCTTATTACATTATTATCATTTACTACTACATCTTTTAGGTTTTCTTTATGAGTTTTAGAAGTTGCTGTTATGCAATCCAAATCTAATAAATCCTTCTTTGAAAGTTCCTTCATAACAGCTTGTATTCCACCAGCCCAATATAAATCTTCTATATGAGTATCAGATGCTGGTGCCAACTTACAAAGGTTTGGAGTTTTTGAAGATACTTCGTTGATAATATCTAAATTCATTTCAACCTTTGCTTCATTTGCAATTGCAGTTAAATGAAGTACACTATTTGTTGAGCATCCTAAAGCCATATCAACTGTCAATGCATTCTTTATAGACTTTTCATTAACTATATCTCTTGGCTTTATATCTTTTTCTAATAAATCCATTATTCTCATCCCTGCATATTTAGCAAGTCTTATTCTTTCTGAATATACTGCTGGTATGGTTCCATTACCAGGCAATGCTAGCCCTAAAACCTCTGCCAAACAATTCATTGAATTTGCAGTAAACATTCCTGAACATGACCCACATGTTGGGCATGCCTTATTTTCTAGTTCACACAAATCTCCTTCTAACATAGTCCCATTCTCATAAGCGCCAACTGCTTCAAACATAGTTGAAAGTGATACTTCCTTATCCTTAAATTTTCCTGCAAGCATTGGTCCTCCACTCACAACAATTGCTGGAATGTTTAATCTTAATGCTGCCATCATCATACCTGGAACAATTTTATCGCAATTTGGTATTAAAACTAAAGCATCAAATCCATGAGCCTTAACCATGCACTCAATAGTATCTGCTATAAGTTCTCTTGTAACTAAGGAATACTTCATTCCTTCATGTCCCATTGCAATACCATCACATACTCCTATAGTTGGAAATACCAAAGGTGTTCCCCCAGATAGCAGTACGCCTTTTTTAACTGCTTCAACTATTTTATCTAAATTTATATGACCTGGAATTATATCATTTTGTGAAGTTACAACTCCAATTAACGGCCTATTTATTTCTTCATCTGTAAGACCTGTAGCCTTTAGTAATGATCTATGAGGAGCCCTTGATGGTCCCTTTTTAACTACATCGCTTCTCAAATAACTCACCTCTTTTATCCAAATATTTTTTGTATAACTAACTCTCCAATCTCTTTAGTTCCAACTAGCTTCATTCCTTCACTCATTATGTCACCTGTTCTATATCCATCTTCTAGCACTTTTACAACAGATTCTTCTATAAGATTAGCTTCTTTTTCTAAATTAAAGCTAAATCTTAGCATCATTGCTGCTGAAAGTATTGTTGCCAGCGGATTGGCTATTCCCTTCCCTGCAATATCTGGTGCACTTCCATGTATCGGCTCATACATTCCAAGAGTGCCTTCTCCTAATGAAGCTGAAGGTAACATTCCTATAGAACCAGTTATCATACTAGCTTCATCAGATAAAATATCTCCAAACATATTAGATGTCACTATTACATCAAACTGTCTTGGATCCCTAACTAATTGCATAGCTGCATTATCAACATACATATGATTTACTTCTACATCTGGATAATCCTTAGCTACTTCTTCTATAACACTTCTCCATAGCCTTGAAGTTTCTAAAATATTTGCCTTATCAACACTAGTAAGTTTTTTCTTTCTCTTCATTGCTGTATCAAATGCTATTTTAGCTATTCTTCTTACTTCATTTACATTGTATCTTTCAGTATCATAAGCTCCAGATACTCCATTTAGCTCTTCTCTTCCTCTTTCACCAAAATATATTCCACCAGTCAATTCTCTAACTACGCATATATCAATTCCATCACCTATAATGCTATCTTTAAGTGGAGATGCATCCTTAAGAGATTCATATAATAAAGCTGGTCTTAAATTACAATATAAATTCATTCCACCTCTAAGCCCAAGTAATGCTTGCTCTGGTCTAATTTTTGCATTTGGATTATCCCACTTAGGTCCTCCAACTGCACCAAGTAATACAGCATCAGCCTTCTTGCATGCTTCCAAAGTTTCATCTGGAAGAGGTGTTCCTTTTTTATCTATTGCACATCCCCCAGCTAATAAATATTCATATTCAAACACATGATTAAACTTATCCCCAACACAATTTAAAATATTCACAGTTTGTTCCACAACTTCTGGACCAATTCCATCCCCTGGTATAACCGCTATCTTATAATTCATATTAAAAAGCCCCCCTTATTAATTGACAATAGACAATTGTAGATATAATTCAGCTTCGCTGAATTATTAAATTTTATAAACTCCGCAGGAGTTTATTCATTAACTATCCATTGTCCTTTCTCCATTATCCATTGATTATGAATTGTTCTTAATATAGTTTACTAGTCCATTGCTATTTATTATCTTCTGCATAAACTCTGGAAATGGTTCTCCTTGGTATTCTTGATTTTTTGATTTGTTTTTGATTACTCCTGTAGTAAAATCTATTTCGAGTTCGTCTCCTGCTTCTATTGATTTAACCGCTTCTTCACATTCTATTATTGGCAATCCTATATTTATTGCATTTCTATAGAATATCCTTGCAAATGTTGATGCTATTACACAGCTTACTCCACTTTCTTTTATTGATATTGGAGCATGCTCTCTTGATGATCCACATCCAAAATTCTTATTTGCAACGATTATATCTCCCTTTTCAACCTTCTTAGTAAAATCAGAATCTATATCTTCCATACAATGCATTGCTAATTCTTTAGGATCCGATGTATTCAAATATCTTGCAGGAATTATCACATCCGTATCTACATTGTCACCATATTTAAAGACCTTTCCACTTGCTTTCATTTACATAACCCCCTTGTTTAAATTGACAATTGACAATGGAAAATTGATAATTGTGGATATAATTCAGCTTTGCTGAATTATTAAAACAACTAAAATTCTCTAACTCAGCTTGCCTGAATTATTTCCTAAATTGTACATCATCCCTTATCAATTATTAATTATATTGTTCATTATCCATTATCCATTGTTCTCTACTTCTTCCGGGCTTGTTATCTTCCCAGTCAATGCTGATGCTGCTGCTACTGCTGGACTTGCTAGGTAAACTTCTGACTCAACATGCCCCATTCTTCCTACGAAGTTCCTGTTTGTTGTTGATATTGCTCTTTCACCTTTTGCAAGTATCCCCATATGCCCACCTAGGCATGGACCACAAGTTGGTGTTGATACTACTGCTCCAGCTTCTACTAGATCTTTTATTATTCCTTCTTCTAAAGCTTGAAGGTAAATCTTTTGAGTTCCTGGGAATACAATACATCTAACTCCCTTTTTAACTTTTTTATTCTTTAATATATCTCTTGCAACTCTTAGGTCTGAAATTCTTCCATTTGTGCAAGATCCTATAACAACTTGATCTACAGCTACTTCTCCAACTTCATCTATAGTTCTTGTGTTATCAGGTAAATGTGGAAATGCTACTGTAGGTCTTAATGTACTTAAATCTATTTCATAAACTTCATCATATTCAGCATCCTCATCTGCTTCATATACCTTCCATTCTCTTTTTGAATGTTCCATTAAGTATTTAATAGTTATATCATCAACTTTGAATATTCCATTTTTTCCACCTGCTTCAATAGCCATGTTAGCCATTGTAAATCTATCATCTATTGATAAGTATTTTAATCCATCCCCTACAAATTCCATGGATTTATATAATGCACCATCAACACCTATCATCCCAATTATATGAAGTATTACATCTTTTCCACTAACCCATTTTGATGGCTTATTTTTTAAAACAAACTTTATTGCTGAAGGAACTTTAAACCAACACTTACCTGTAGCCATACCAGCAGCCATATCTGTTGATCCTATTCCTGTTGAAAATGCTCCTAATGCCCCATATGTGCAAGTATGTGAATCTGCCCCAATTACAACATCCCCTGCAATTGCTAAACCTTTTTCTGGTATTAAGCAATGCTCTATTCCCATTTCTCCGACTTCAAAAAAGTTAGTGATTTCTTTTTCTCTTGCAAACTCTCTAATAAATTTACATTGCTCTGCTGCTTTTATATCCTTATTAGGTGTAAAGTGATCTGGTACTATAGCTATTTTATCTTTATTAAATACCTTATCTAAGTTTAGTTTATTAAACTCTTTTACTGCAACTGGCGATGTAATATCATTACCTAATACTAAATCTAAGTTTGCTTCAATTAGTTGACCTGCCTTTACACTTTCCAGTCCTGCATGAGCTGCTAGAATCTTTTGAGTCATAGTCATTCCCATATTTTTAAGCCCCCTTTTTAAAAATACATTCTTACTGTTTTTTCTATATCTTTTATTAATTTATACTCTAATGAATCAACTAAAGCTATCCAACTGGCCTGCACAACATCTCTTGATACCCCAACAGTGCTCCAATTTTCTACTCCATCTGTTGATTCTATAAGAACTCTTACCTTTGCTCCTGTTGCACTTTCTGAATCTAAAACTCTAACCTTATAATCTACTAATCTTACTTCTTTTAATTGTGGATAAAAACATTCAAGAGCTTCTCTTAATGCTTTATCCAATGCATTCACAGGACCATCACCTTCAGATGCAGTCATTTTATTCTTACCATCAACTGTTATATTAATTAATGCTGTTGAAGTAAAATCTTTATTATTCCATGGCTGTTCTCCTATTGTTTTAAAATGATTAAGTTTGAAAAAAGGTTTATACTTTCCTATTGTTTTTCTTATTAAGAGTTCTACTGTCCCTTCTGCTCCTTCAAACTTATAGCCTTCATATTCCAATTCCTTTAGCCTATTAGTTATCTTTTCTACTTCTTCACTTTCTCTTGTTATACTTGGGAAAATCTTTTGTATTTCTTTTAGAATTGTACTTTTACCGCTTACTTCTGATACTAAAAATCTTCTATCATTTCCTATAAGCTCTGGTTTTATATGCTCATATGATTTTGATGATTTAAACACTGCATCTATATGCATTCCACCCTTATGTGCAAAAGCTGATGCCCCTATATACGGCATATTATCTAATAAATTTATATTTGAAATTTCTGAAATGAACCTTGCTGTCTTTGTTAAGTTTGATAATCTTTCTTTTGGTATAGCTTCATAACCCATCCTTAATTGCAATGTTGGTATAATAGCTGATAAATTAGCATTTCCACACCTTTCTCCAACACCTATAAATGTCCCCTGAACATGGCATATCCCTTCTTCTACAGCCATTATTGAATTTGATATAGCCATTCCAATATCATTATGACAATGAATTCCTACTCTTCCGCCTATTGATTCCATTACGCTCTTTGATATATCTTTAATTTCAGATGGAAGTGTTCCTCCATTTGTATCGCATAATACTATTACATCAGCTCCAGCTTCCTTTGCTGCGTTTATAGTTTCCATAGCATATGTCTTATTTTCTTTATATCCATCAAAGAAATGTTCTGCATCAAATATGACTTCTTTATTTTTATCTTTTATATATCTAACTGAATCAGTTATCATATTTATATTTTCATCTAGTGATGTTTTCAATATTTCTTTAACTTGAAAATCCCATGCCTTACCGAAGATAACAATAACATCTGTTTCTGCTTTTATTAAACTTTTAATATTAATATCTTCTTCAACCGTAATGTTAGCTTTTCTCGTTGCCCCAAACGCAGCTAACTTAGAATTCTTTAAATTAATATTTTTCATCCTTTTAAAAAATTCCATATCCTTTGGATTTGATCCAGGATTCCCTGCCTCTATATAAGATACCCCCATTTCATCTAAAGCCATAGCAACCTTGATTTTATCCTCAAGAGAAAATGAAATATCTTCACCCTGTGCCCCATCCCTTAAAGTCGAATCAAATATTTCTATTCGTCTATTGCTCATTGCTAAAACACCCCCAAGAGTAATTTACAATTGATAGTGGATAATTATCAATTGCCAATTTTCCATTATCCATTAAATTGTCCATTGTCAATTATCAATTGTCCATTAATTAAAATATTCCCCATACTCTGTTATATCTTTGTCTCCTCTTTCCAATGCTGTTATTCCTGTTCTTACTATTTCTACTATTCCGTAGTCTTCCATAAGCTCTATTAATGCATTTATTTTGCTATCATCACCAGTTAATTCTATTGTTACTGTATTGTGAGCAACGTCTATTATCTTGCTTCTAAATATTTTTACTACTTCGTTTATTGCCCCTCTTTTTTCTGGTGAAGCCTGTACTTTAATTAAAACCAGCTCTCTATATACTGAAAATTCTGACTTTAATTCATGCACTCTTAGAACATCCTCTAGCTTATTGAGTTGTTTTGTAAATTGCTCTAGTACATCTTCATTCCCCATTAATACAATTGTCATTCTAGATATTTCAGGATTTTCTGTTCTCCCAACAGTTAAACTATCAATGTTAAATCCTCGTCTTGCAAATAATCCTGAAACTCTAGTTAATACCCCAGATGAATTGCGTACCAGTACAGATAATACATGCCTTTCCAAATTTTTAGCCCCCTTTATTAAAAAACTGTGTAAAAAAACCACCCTTATGATATGACTCAATATGGTGGTAATAAACATTCCGCCTTAAATTATACTATCACTAGGTTCTATCAAACCCTTGCCTTTAACGGTGCTTACCGGTAGTCGCTTACTCATACCCCCATGTACTTTCTGGACACTGCTCTGGAGTGATATTCATTTAGTAAAGTATCCATTCACACCTACCATGGACTCTCTGTAACTTTATTTTCTAAACAAAAGTCTCCGTCTTCGCATTTATAAAACTTATAAGGACATATTAAATTTTGTTATTGCTAAAATTCTACTCCTCATTTCTTCCAGTGTCAATCACAAATTCAAAACTTTGCCAAATTGCTTTTTGAATACTTTTTCACAATACTAATAATTACCATTTTATTAATTAATATCCTTTATTACTGATAAACAACTAATTATTTTTCTATTATCATATTTTTGTTCCATTAAAATATACATTTTTTTATCAATTTAATTTACAACTTAAATCTAGGATTCTTATTTATTAATCATCCTATTTACATTTTTTATAATAATAGTAAAATATTATATAATAACCTATATTTTCTATATTAATCATTAATATCAATGCTAAATAAAATAAAAAACAAATGTAGTAATAATATTTCTATGACCAATATTATATAAAAATATTTATTAATCAACCGATTTTAAAACATATTACTTATATATAATTTCATATTCTAAATTAAATTTAGTTCACAAGATACTAAAATATTTAAATTGAGAGGGATGTTTTTTATGTGCGGATTTCCACCACTACAATTAACTCTAGTAAATATTACTAACAATACTGATACAACTATTAATGATATTTCCTTTAATTATGAAGGAAGTATGTCAGAAGATGTAGTTATTCCTACATTAAAACCTAGACAAAATAAACAGACAGGGATTTCTACTATCAATCTAAAGAATCATACTGATATTATGATGTATAATAAAACAAATGAAGAGAATTTCTCATATGCATTAAAACCTGATGCAATTAACCCAGATGTTGCTGTTAAATATTCAGGAGTACTTCATATAAGAATAAACGATGTAAAAGATAATGGGGAGTTACAATTATCAGTCACAATAGAAGAATAGACATAGAAATCAAGGGGCTCGCGAAATAAACTGATACCTATAGACTAGACACTTAAATAAAAGGGTTTATGGCTATAGGTATTTTTTATATAATTAAATAAAT
>NZ_JADNKB010000022.1:27159-27782 GCF_015555225.1 Clostridium sp. D46t1_190503_E9 | reverse complement strand
AGAATAAGGGCAATAAGTAAAGGATATAAAGTCCAATCTTTTATAAGCAAGATTAGCAATTCATTAATATCATTTGGAAACAAGGTGTTTAATGGAATAAGTAACTTTTTTAGAGATGGAATTAGCATTATAAAAAATATATATAATTCTTCAGTAAGCTGGACTAATAACTATGGTTTTTATGGAAGCTTAGCATCGGGAAATTTTAATTTAGGAATGTATCCTGGATTAGCAATGGCTGGAATGGGAGTTGGAGCAAGGGTAACAACGTTAGGACCTATAATTCCTGGAGGAATAACAAATAACAATAAAGGAGTTGAAGAATATCTAAAAAAATCTTTCAATCAACTATTGTTAGGTAATTTTACTAATGATGTTACAGCTTTAGGAACAGTTGGGCAAGTTGGATTAGGATTACTGGGAGCAGATTTACCATTAGATATTAGAGATATAAGCGCTGATTTTATTAAGTGGGAATGGTCATGGAAGCATGCAGGACAAACAGCACTTGATTTATTAGCTTTATTGCCGATAATTGGTGCAGTAAAATATGCGGATGAGGCATGGATAGGATTAAAGAATGGATTTAAAGTTATAAAAAATTCTGATATAATAAATAAAAT
>NZ_JADNKB010000022.1:740-27062 GCF_015555225.1 Clostridium sp. D46t1_190503_E9 | reverse complement strand
GTAAAATATGCGGATGAGGCATGGATAGGATTAAAGAATGGATTTAAAGTTATAAAAAATTCTGATATAATAAATAAAATAGGATCCCCATTACTTGATTCAGCTAAGGCAATTGGAGGATATATAAAGAAAGCTCCAGATTTAAGTCAGTATTTTAGAGGTGGAATTAAGAATATAAGAGATCAAATTGATAATATAGGATATAATATACGAAAAGTAATGGGATTTGAACCAGAGCTTGTAGCGGATGGAGTTAGAATAGATGATATAAAGGACATAGGAAAATTAAATGATATTGATGCACCTCCTTTAAATGATATTCAAAAGAACTATAATAAAATTGTTAATGGTGGGGATGGTATAAAGGGGGTAAGTAACCCTAATGGACGATTAATTCCTGGAAATCCAGGTGTAGTTACTGGTGGTGATTCTACTAAACTAGGTAAAAATATGATGGAATCAATGGGACTAAAAAGGTCAACTAAATGGACAGGACATCAAGCACAACACATAATTCCAGCAGAAATGGCAGATAATCCAATACTTCAAAAAATAGGAATGAATTTAGATGATGCTTCAAATGGGATATTATTAAGGACACCAGATGCTGACCTAAGTGCTATGTCAAGACATAGAGGATATCATTCAGTATATAATGATGTGGTAAAAAGGCAGTTAAACAATATGGATGTTAATCAAAGTGTTGAAGTACTTCAAAAGCAAGTTTTTGATTTGCAGAGTGATTTAAGAAAATTACAGGAAAGTGGATTGCCATTATATCCAAGTCAAGGTGCTACTGTAGACCTATGGGAAAGAAATCTGAGCAGGATAAGGAAATAATAATTAAGGAGGAGCTATAATGGATAACTTTAAAATCGAATATGTGCATAAATTACTATATAGTGAAAATAAAGAACAGGTTATTAGTGAGATTGAAGGAATATCAGATAGCAAATTACTACATGTAATTGCAGGAAATTATAACTGGGATAATGGTTTTGATATTCCATATAGTATAATAAATAATAATAATTGTGATTTAGGCACAGCACTAATGATTTTTTATAATGCTGATGGTTATAGGGTATTGGAGAATAATGATGAACTAAAAAATCCTAATCTAAAACAGTGGTCTAATTTTATTTCAGAAATAGAGAAAAGAATTTTAAATAATAAATTTAGGAACAATAACATCAAGTTTATACCACCATTAACTAAGGTTCAAATTTTTAAACTTAAAAAAAATAATTCACATATAGACAAAGTATTTTTAGAAGAATCTAATGGTGAAGTAATTGAAATGCCAATTATCTAAAATTAAATGCATAACTTAAATAATGCAATGAAAGAAGTTAAAAAGGTTAATGTTTCAGTAATGGAGCATTAATCTTTTTTTCATGTACTAAAATATTTATAAAAGCCAAGATAACAAGGCTTATATTAACGCCGTAAGCTGAAAGTTAAGGAAATCCTAGAGTCAATAATTCTACTTGAAATCGAGGAGAATTAGGAACAATAAATATGTAGGGAAAAATCAATTCCACTTAAAAATAAAAAGAATTGAAGAGATGAAACATATAAATAATGAAACTTGGAAAAAGGAACTCGGGACTTGAAAAGAGCGACGGGGATAGAGAGGAACAATAACATAAAGAAAAATAAGATAAGTAAGAAGTCATAAAGAACAATCTTTTATAAGTAAGATTAGCAATTCATTAATATCATTTGTAAACAAGGTGTTTAATGGAATAAGTAACTTTTTTAAAGATGGAATTAGCATTATAAAAAATATATACAATTCTTCAGGAGGATGGACTAATAGTTATGGCTTTTATGGAAGCTTAGCATCAAGAAATTTTAATTTAGGAATGTATCCTGTATTAGCAATGGCTGGAATGGGTGTTAGAGTAGGGGTAACAACATTAGGACCTATAATTCATGGAGGAGTAACAAATAACAATAAAGGAGTTGAAGAATATCTAAAAAAATCTTTCAATCAGCTATTGTTAGGTAATTTTACTAATGATGTTACAGCTTTAGGAACAGTTGGACAAGTTGGATTAGGCTTACTGGGGGCTGATTTACCATTTAGATATTAGAGATATAAGCGCTGATTTTATTAATTGGGAATGGTCATGGAAGCATGCAGGACAAACAGCACTTGATTTAGTAGCTTTATTACCAATAATTGGAGTGATAAAATATGCGGATGAGGCATGGATAGGATTAAAGAATGGATTTAAAGTTATAAAAAATTCTGATATAATAAATAAAATAGGATCTCCATTACTTGATTCAGCTAAGGCAATAGGAGCATATATAAAGAAAGCTCCAGATTTAAGTCAGTATTTTAGAGGTAAAATTAATAATATTGGAGATCAAATTGATAATATAGGATATAATATACGAAAAGTAATGGGATTTGAACCAGAGCTTGTAGCAGATGGAGTTAGAATAGGTGATATAAGAGATACAAGGAAATTAAATGGTAATGATGCAGCTAATTTAAATGATATTCAAAAGAATTATAATAAAATTGTTAATGGTGGGGATGGTATAAAGGGGGTAAGTAACCCTAATGCAAAAGAAATAATTTCTGAGAGGGTTAATGGATTAGATTTAAGTGAGCATTAGTTAACTAATAAGCAGTTAAGTTCCAAGAAAATGTCAGAGATTAAAAGTAAAATAGACAATAGAACAGCAACTAAAGCGGAATATGAGGCATATGATTGGAATAAAAGATTTTCAGCTAAAAGGCGTGAGGGTGTTAAACAATTCTGGAATCAAGAAAGAGAAAGAATAATAAATGGTGAAAGTACTACACGTAATTGGACAACTGAACAAATTCAAGATATTTTAAATGGTAGAACACCTAAATATGATGGTAAGGGTATCCAAGGACATCATTCATACAGTGCATCAAAATACCCTCATTTAGCTGATAAAGGTGAAATAATATATCCAGTTATACCAAATGAACATTTAAAGGGATGGTATGGAGGAAACTTTAAAAATAGTAGTCCTGGTGAGCCGATAATAGATATAAATGATTTCTAATTAGGAGGAAAATAAGTGGATAATGTAGGTATTAAAATAAAAAGTAATGATAAAATAACAAAATGCATCAGTAGTATAAGAAAATATACAAACTTATCAATAGGAGATATTAAAGCTAAAATAATAAATAATGAATATGTAATGGACTGTGGATACACAGATGAAGATGGAATAAAAAATATAGTAAAAGCTTATAAAGAAGTTACAAGTTTAGGAGTTGATGCGGTAGTATATGAGCATGATAGAGTTACTACAGTAGATTTTCTAGTAAATTTAATAGGAATGTATGGTGATATTGAAAGAGATATGCAAGAAATGGATGACTTAATGTATGATGAGGACTAATAGTCACTACAAAATTATAGGATAATTTGCTGCATAAAAAAGTTTTAGTATAACATATTAAAAATAATAGGAAAATTAGTAAAGTTTATACTGCATAACTTAAATAATGCAGTGAAAGAAGTTAAAGAGGTTAATGTTTCAGTAATGAGCATTAATCTTTTTTCATACAGTAAGATAATTATAAAATCCAAGATAACTATGGGTGAAAGATACCACAAGCTGATAAGCAAGGAAATTCTATATTCAATAATTCCACTTAAAATCAAGGAGAATTACTAACAATACATATGTAGGGGAAAAAGATATAAAAGGAAACACACTACTCATATGCATTCGTAGCTGTAAGTTCGACTAGCTAAATGTAAAATTTAGAGTCTCACTTAAAAATAAAAAAAATGAAAAGATAAAACAAATAAATAATGGAACTTTGAAAGAGGAACGGGAGGATGGATAGGGAGGAACAAGAACCTAAAGAAAAATAATAATTGAAATAGACATAAATTCTATTTCAATAAAAATAATCAGAATAAATAATAAGTTAATAAAAGAAAATGTAATGAGATAAGAACTAAAGTAATAATTAATGTAGAAAATATAATAAATAACTAATCAATCCATAATAAAATCATTCAATTAGATATTAGAGATATATGAAGCAGGTATAGAAGTACCTAAGGGTAAAGCAATAAATATTGGTAGAGTTGAGAAAACATACATTAAAACAGGAGCATTACTTGAAGGTGATGGTGACCAAAGTTTATTACCACAAGGATGGCTATCAGAATGGATAAAAGAAATAAGAGAAGTATCACGTAGATAGGAGGAAAATAAAATGTATATAAAAAAGAGTTATTAAAACAAATAGAAATTGTGATAAAGAAGCTTGAAACGGAACATGAGGATGAAATTAGAATTGCACAATGCAACTTATATACAAAAGATATATGAATGCATTAGATATTCTAAAAAATGATAAAGATATAAATCAAATTAATATAAATGTTGGAGTAAGAGCGTATATGGACAGTTATAATGATTATAATAATCCATTACTAGGAGAATTGTATAGAGCAGAAAAACTAAATAAACAACTAGTATAAAACTAGATGCAAAATTAATTAATAACTCAATTCATAATACTTAAAATAGATATAATGTAGTAATAATAATCAGGTACAAAAAGTAGGTTACTGCATAATTTTAATAATGCAGTAAGATGTAGCTAAAAGAAAAAGTAAATATATATTATACTAAAGGAAAGTTCGAAGAGCAAAGTATAAAATTTTGATTCTCGCTTTTAAATCTGATAAAAGAGTTAATGTTTCTAGATAAGGAAATATTGACTTTTTTCTATGTAAAACTAAGCTTAGATAAGTAACAATTAAATTCGATTTAATTAATGTAATCAAGAAATACATTAAAGAGATCTATTATAATGCAAAAGATAGTGAAAATTTCATAACAGTTCAAGGACATAGAAATTTAGAAAACTAGAGAAAACGTAAGATAAGGAAATTTAAATTTGAAAAATAAAATTACTACATAGATACACAAAATAATTATATTTTTTGCAAAATATATATAAATTTGGGAAAAGCAACATTATAATATTAATTATATATTTAAAATATATCTAATATATAAGAAAGGAGAAAAAGAAGAGGATATTCTTTTGTTATAAATATATGAAAGCTATAAAATTTAAAACTTTTATATTAATTTTTATTTTGATATTCATCGGAAAATATGAGAGTGTAGATGCTAAAATAGATGTTAGTCCATCATCAGCAACTACAGGGAATGATCCTATAAAAATATATGTAGATACAGATGGAGAACCCTGTAATATTAAATATTCTATTACAAGAGATTTTCCATTCATATCTTCAATGTTTAGTGCACCTGGAAATAATACACAAACATTTGCTTCAGATGGTATATGGTATTTGCATGTCTATAATAAGACAACAAAAGAAACACTTACAACTGGTCCATATATAAGAGAAACTTCGCCGCCGAACAAACCTACAATAGACTCACCTAATGGATGGATAAAGGGAAGTACAAAAATAACAATAAATTCAAATGGTGACAACGGTAGTATTGGGTATGATGCCGCTAATAACTTATGGAGTCCTTATACATCAGGAGTATCAAAAATTCAATGGGGATATGATAATACTCCCTGGTATGATTATAAAAATAGTATTTATGTAGAAGAAGAAGGGTGGAAAGTAATAGAAGCTCGTGTTTTAGATAATGTAGGAAATATATCTGAAGTAGTAAGAAAAAGCTTTGGAATAGATAATTCATCTCCAATATTTAATGGGAATGATATAAATAATAGCTATGGTTGGAGTAAGGATGATGTATTAATAAATCAATCAGCTTTAGACAATTTAAGTGGAATGAAAACAATAGAGTTATATGACAGCTTCAATAAAAAGTTATTAACTGAAAAGAGTATAATAAACTATAAAGTATCTAATAGTGGAATAAGTAAATATAAATTAAAGGCAATTGATAATGTAGGAAACTTTTCAGAAAAGAATATAGTTGTAAAAATTGATAAAAACTCACCTGAAATATATTCAGACTCAAATGATAAATGGAGTAAGGATTATATGGAAATTAAAATATCTGCAAAAGATACTGAATCTGGTATGAATAAAATTGAATTATACGATGAAAAAGGAAAAAAGATAGATTATGGATTAGATTCTTTATGGTTTTATGTAGAGGATGAAGGTATAAAGAATTACACGGTAAAAGCATATGATAATGTAGGAAATGTTTCAACTAAAGATATGACTGTAAAAATAGATAAAACGCCTCCAACTGGAAAAGTAACTTATGATTATAATGAGAATACTTTTGTATTGGATATGAGTGTTTCTAATATAATAGAAAAAGGTAGTGGTGTAGATAGAATTTGGGCTGAGTTTTACCCTGAATATGAAGAAGAGAGAAAAATAACTCAAGATCTTATTAATACTAATAATGTTTATAAGGGAAAGAGAAACTTATTTGAATTATTTCCAGATAGTATAGAACCAATTGAAGTAGTAATAAAAGCTATAGATAAAGTAGGAAATGAAGGAGAGCTTTTCAGACAAGTATTTGATCAATTAAAAATAGAAGCTACTATAACTAGAGATTGGAAGCCTAATCAATCAATATTCCAAGAAGGAGAGTTAGGAGTAGTCCATGTTAAATTATTTGGAGGAATAGATTTTGTAGAAATAGAGTTTCCTGAAGAACTAAATAAATTAGCTGAAGAAAGCGAGGAATATTCTAGCTTAGATACAGACAAATACTTAACTCCTAAGAAAAATGATAGCTTTGATTATAAATTTTATGTGCCAATTGGAGCAGAACATAAAATTTATACTGTAAAAGTTACTGGGCATAAAAACGATAAGAAAAAAATTGTTTATCCTAAGATGGAGGTTAGAGGAAATATATTAAATGAAGTAAGAACTAGAATAAGATAATAAAAGGTAATGTTTGCAAAACATTACCTTTTATTATTTACCTCTACATATTACCTATATAACAATTATTTTTAATAATTGATGAAACTTGTCTAATGAGGTAAATTATAGTAAAATATTATAGTAAAATATACATTTTATAATATGGAGGAGAAATGAAAACTAAACAAAATCTAAATTTTAATATTGAAAATATAAATAACAAAAGGTACTGTACTTTAAGTGTAAATCAAGATGATGTGCTTTTAGAATATGAAATAAACATGATTAAGAACAATCCTTCACTTCCATTTTTGGAAATTGATATAGTTCAAGTAAATTCAGATAAAAAAGTTCTATACAAATTAGATAATAAGATTAGTCTTTCAGAGATAATTCAAGATGATAGATATGATATTGAAAAAGTTATAGAGGTATTAGAAAACATATATAAATGTGCAAATAATATGAAGGAATTTATGTTAGATAATAGAAAAATGGTGTTAGATTATAAGAAGATCTATGTAAACAGTGATTTAGTTCCTTATATGATATATTTGCCTTTTAAAGATGAAGCACTAAACGATATAAAAGAAAATTTGAGTGAGCTCTTTGAGAATATTATAAAGGTTTTAAAGAATAATAAAAATAATTTAACTAATAACGATAAGAAAATGTTAAGTAAAATGACCAAAAATAGAATTGAATTAGATGAATTTGGACAATTATTTACTGAGTATAAGACGAAAAAAGATGAAGAGAGACTATTAGATAAACCTTCTAAAATAAAAGAAGAGGAAGATATAATAAGTGAACGACCATATCATATAAGTAATCAAGATAGTAATTATAGACAACAAATAAAGGAAGAAACAAAAGATGTAGAAAAGAGAAGCTTTAAAAGCATTATTGAAGAAGATTACTCTGAGTTTCAAGATGTTGATAATGAAGAAGATATAGAAGATTATTTAGAGAGTCAATTAGAATATGAAGAATATAAAGATATTCATAAATATGATAAAAAGATGGATTCAAGGCAAAAAGATAAAAAAATCATAATAATTCAACTTATAGTTTTAATGATGATAGGTAGCTTAGGATTAATAATAAGTTATGATGATAAAAAATTATTTATCGGCATAGCAGTAGGGATGTTAGTTGTAATAATTATTTTTACAGCTTTAATAATATCAAATAATAAAAGTAAGGAGTAATGATTTATGGAGCAAATTAAGTTAGTAGTTATAGATAATGATATACATTATTTAAATAACTTAATGAATTATATTTCAACAGAGTATAAAGAGATTATAAGTGCAGTATCATTTTCTGATCAAAAACTATTTTTAGATTATATTGAGAACCAAGAAGGTGCAGATATATTCCTTATAAGTACAGATTTTTATCATGACATTGAAAAGAAAGATTACTCAAATAAAGCAGTCTTATTATCTGAAAATAATAAGACTGAAAATAAAAGTATTTATAAATATCAATCTATAGATAAGATATGTAAACAAATTATAGAAATATATAATAAAACAAAGGAAGATAGTGAAAATATAGAGGATAGTAAAGTTATATCATTTTTTTCACCAATAGGGGGAATAGGAACTTCAACTATTTCTATAGCTACAGCAATAAAACTTGCTAAGGCTAATAATCAGGTTCTTTATTTGAATTTAGAAAGAATTCAATCCAATGGGATATTTATGACAGAAAGTAGATGTAAATATAATTTTTCGGATTTACTTATAAATATTAAAGAAGGTGGAGAGGAATTTGAAGATCTTTTATCAGAAAGTATTATTAGGTATGAGGATTTAAGTCTATACTATTTTAATCCTATAGATAGTATTTTAGATATTGAAGATGTAAGTTTAGATGATATAAAAGACTTATTAAGTAATATTCGTAATAGTAAAAAGTTTAATTATATAATAATAGATTTACCTTCTGTATTAGATTCAAAGTATTATTACATATTTGAAGAAGCAGAACAAAATATAGTAGTAATGGGACAAGACTCTATATCAAGTTATAAAATTGATACTATGTTAAGACAGTTAGACAATATAAGTAAATTTAAGTTTGTTTTTAATATGTATGATGATTTAAAGGAAAAGAAAATATCTAAATTAATTTCAGTAAATTTATTGCCTATAATATCTACAATAAATTTAGATTATGGAATTAGAGGGGAAATAGATATAAAAAAGCTTTTAAACATAGATAATTCATTTAGTGATGGAATTTTAATGATAATAAATAATTTAAGTTAGGTATAGGAGGGCAATATGGATAAAGCTATAGTAACAGTTAGTATAGATGGTACTAATATAGAAAAGGACTTGGAAATTCCTATAGATATATCTGTCAAAGAAGTATGTGTAGCAATAAAAAAGGCTCTAGATATTGATAATAAACATATAAATATATCTGGATATTATATTAAGACAAAGCATCCTACAGGATTTTTAAAAGGAAATGATATATTAAAGAAATTTAATGTTTGTGATGGAACAAAAATAATTCTTATTTAGGGGTGAGAGAATAGATGGATGAATACAGAAAAATTAGAAGTGTATTAATCTTACATAATGATGATATATATAAAGAAGTAGATTTGGATGATTATGAGGAAGATATAATAGCTATTGGGAATACTGATGAGTGCCAAGTTAATCTTAAAACAATATATGATAAAGAGTTTAATGTTATATTTACTAGGAAAAAAAACAGTTGGCAAATTTCAGATGGAAAAGATTCGTATTGTGTTATTAATGGCGTTAAAGTTCCTAGAAAAATAATTAATAGTGGGGATAAAATAACAATTAAGGATTGTATATCTAAAGATGAAATTTTGAAAATAAATTACTTTATGGATTTCACAGTAGAGATTGAGGATTTTGACAGAGAAATTAATATAGAAAAAGTTAATAAAATTAAAATTGGAAATGAAGATAGCAATCAAATAGTTTTAATGGATGAATTTGTTGATAAAAATCATGCTGAGATTGTTAGGAATGGAGAAGACGATTTTATAATAGATTTAAACAGTAGCTATGGAGTATACGTAAATGGAAAAATAATTGAAAAACGTCAAAAGCTAAATGCTGATGATTTTATAATTATTTCTGGATATAAACTCCTATATAATAAGAACAAAATAATGCTATCTAAAAATAATAAAAATATTAAAATAAATGGATTAGAGGTTATTGAAAGTAGAAATTCTACTTCATTTAGTTATCCTTGTTTTTATAGATCTCCAAGACTTTTAGAAGATATATCACAAGAAGACATTATTATAGAAGAACCACCGGAAAAAGCTAAAGCACCTACTAATAATTTATTGATAACTTTGATTCCGCTATTAGGAACTGTGGTATTTACAACAATGATGGCTAGTAGTGGTGGAGAAGCTAAAAATATGGTTTATTCTATTGGTATGGTAGCATTAACTGGATTTGTATCAATTTTAGCTTATGTAATGGAAATAACTAATACAAAGAAGCAGCAATTTAAAAGATATAAAAGATATAAGGATTATGTAAAAGATAAAGAAGCTCAAATAATAAATAAAAGAGAGTTATTGATGGAAAGTATAAGAGTTAATAATCCAGAAACGGAAGAATGTATTGATTTTCTAGATAAATTTGATAGAAGATTATGGGAAAGAGTACCTGAGCATGAAGATTTTTTAAATGTATCATTAGGAAGAGGAATTGGAGATTTAACTTTTGACATTAAAGTAGATGATGAAAGATTAGAAATAGATAAGGATATATTAAAAAGAGATCCAAGAAAATTAAAAGATATATATGGAAAGATGGAAGATGTACCTATTTGTATTAATCTTATGGAAGATTTTCCAATTGGGATTTATGGTACTAGGTTGTCTACTATAGAATTATTAAAAAATATAATAATTAAGATAAGCACATTACACTATTTTGAAGATGTTAAAATTGCTGCTATTTATCCTAAGGAAGAGGAAAAACAATGGGAATGGTTAAAATGGATACCTCATACATGGACAAATGAAAAAGAATTTAGATATATTGGTAATACGAAAGAAAGTGCCCATAATGTTCTAAATATACTTTATGATGAAATTAAAAATAGAAAGTTTACTGAAGATAGTAATAAAGTAAGATATTCACCTGTGTATATGGTAATAATAGCTGATAGGGATCTATGTGAAAACGAACCTATAATGGAAATGCTAGAATCAACAAATGATTATGGTACAGTTGGAATGTTTGTTTATGAAGATTTAGCTTTAATACCAAAAGAAAGTAAAAAAATTATAGAAGTTACTGGTAATAGTGCTATTTATAAAGATGTTAAAAATAGCAATAGATTTAAAAATGTAGGATTTAATAATATATCTGATTATATATGTGACAGCTTTGCAAGAAAGATGTCTCCAATATTTGTAAAAAATTCATTTACGCAAGGTGCATTAACTAGTTACTATACATTGTTTGACTTATATAATATAAAAAGTGAAAATGAACTTGATATTATAGAAAGATGGGGAAAAAATAAAGTTTTTGAGACAATGAAGGTACCATTAGGAGTAAGAGCAGGAGATGAAGTGGTTTATCTTGACTTACATGAAAAATTTCATGGACCTCATGGTCTTGTTGCTGGAACTACTGGATCGGGTAAAAGTGAAATTATTCAAACTTATATAACATCATTAGCTATTAATTATCATCCGTATGATATCAGCATAATAATAATTGACTATAAGGGGGGAGGTATGGCAAATCAGTTTAAGAATTTACCTCATCTTGTAGGTACAATAACTAATTTAGATGGAAATCAAATTAATAGATCTCTTGTATCAATTAAAAGTGAGCTGAAAAGAAGACAAAGAATATTTGGAGAATATAATGTTAATCATATAGATTCCTATATAAAGTTATTTAAATCTGGACAAGCTAAAGAAGCAATCCCTCATTTACTTATCATAGCTGATGAATTTGCTGAATTAAAAAATGATCAGCCTGATTTTATGAGAGAGCTTGTTAGTGCTGCTAGAATAGGTAGAAGCTTAGGTGTTCATTTAATTTTAGCGACACAAAAACCTTCAGGGGTTGTAGATGATCAAATATGGTCAAATTCTAAGTTTAAATTATGTTTGAAAGTACAAGATGAAGCTGATAGTAATGAAATGATAAAATCACCTTTAGCAGCGAATATAACTAATCCAGGTAGAGCTTATTTTCAAGTAGGAAATAATGAAATATTTGAATTATTTCAATCAGCATGGAGTGGAGCAAAGAAACATGATACAGATGATATCAGTAAGAAAGAGGTTGAAATTTCAGAAGTACTTATAGATGGCAGCAGAAAAGTAATTTATTCTTCTAAAAATGATGATAAGAAAAAGGATGGAAAAACCCAGTTAGATGCCGTGATAGATAGAATTAACGAGGTAACTAAAATGAATGGAGTTACAAAGTTACAAGGACCATGGTTACCAGCTTTAGAGGAAGTTATATATTTAGAAGAGATTACAGAAGCTGTGGAACAATTTATTTGGGACACTAGTGATTTAAACATTAATCCAATAATAGGTGTACTTGATAATCCAGAAAGACAAATTCAAAAGAACCTTTTAATTAATCTAAGTGAAAATGGTCACACATTAATACTTGGATCTCCTGGAGTTGGGAAAACAACATTATTACAAACAATGATTACATCTCTAGCAGTAACTTACACTCCAGAAGTTATAAATATGTATATCTTAGATTTTGGGTCAAGAATGTTAAAAATGTATGAAAATATTCCTCATGTTGGCGGTGTAATTACAACAGATGATGAAGTATTAACAAAGAATTTTATTAATTTTATACATAAAGAAATTTTAAAACGTAAGAAACAATTATCTGAATGTGGAGTAAGTAATGTACTATCTTATAAAGAAGTAACAGGAATAACGTTACCTCAAATAGTTATTATAATTGATAACTATGCAGCTTTTACAGAAATATATGAAGATTATGAAGAGGATATTACTAAGTTCTCAAGAGATGGAGCTAATTTAGGAATTTATTTAGTAATAACAGTATCAAATTCATCAGATATCAGATATAAAATTAGTTCTAACTTCAAAAATAATATAGTTTTAAATTGTGTTGATAGTGGAGAATATGGAAATATATTTGGTAGAGTTGAAATAGAGCCAGCAAAAAATCCTGGACGAGGATTAGTAAAAGATGAAGAAATATGTGAATTCCAAACAGCACTACCTATGAAGGCGATTAATGAAGCTGAAAGAGTTATTAAAATGAAAGAATTAATAAATAAAATTAACGATAGATGGGATGGAAAAACAGCTATTGCAATTCCTAGAATACCTGATGATTTAACAATAGATAATTTTGTAAGTGATATTTACAGCGAGCAAGGTTTAGAAAATGTTTATGTTGGAATTGACGTTAATGAGATAGAAAAAGTTGCTATTAATCTTAATAGTAATCAAGTTATACCTATAGTAGGTAATCAATCTATTGGAAAAAGTAATACATTAAAATCAATTGTAGCTTGTATTGAAAAAACATGTACATCAGAAAAGTATGATATGTATATTTATGATTCTAGTGATTATGGATTAGTAGAGCTTGAAGATAAAGAAAATATTTCTTTCTATTCTAATAATAATGAAGATATAATTCAAAGTTTACTAGATTTAAAATACGAATTAGATCAAAGAAAAGACTTTATCCAAGATGAAGTATATATGAATAAAGGTAAAATTAAAGAAATTGATTTAGTTAAACAATTTAATAAGAAAATTATAATTATTGATAATATTTCTGAACTATTAGGAAATGCTGAAAGTGAATATGACATTATTGATATGCTTAAAGATGTTATTGAAAGTAAACATGGATATGGATATGTAATAATAGCAGCAGCTAATGAAGAAGAATTTAATGATTTATCATATACTCATTCATTTATAAATTCAATAAAGAAAAAGAATCAAGGTATATTATTAAAGAGTATAGAAGAGCAGGATTTCTTTAATGTAAGAATTAATTATGGAGTAAAAGAAACTAATATTATACAAGGCTATGGATATATAATTAATAATGGCAATTATAAAAAGATAAAGCTTCCTTTGTTTAAAAAATAAAGAAAATATTGCTAAAAAGTGCATTTAATAGTATAATTTAATTGAATTAAGTAATTTTATGACATTAATGATTAAAAAAGTAAAAGGAGATGTGGAATTATGTCTACAAAAATTAGAGTTTCACCAGAAGAATTAAGAAGTTCTTCTAGAGTATTTAAATCTAATGCAAGCAGTACAACTGATATGCTAAAAAGATTAAGCTCTGAGGTTAATAAAATGAAGTCAATATGGGAAGGACAAGCTAATAGAGAGTTTATAAATCAATATGAGCAATTGCAACCTTCAATGAAACAATTTGTATCTGTTTTAGAAGGAATATCTAAACAACTTTCTGATGTTGCTACAACAATGGAAGATGTAGATAGAAAGATTGCAAGTCAATTAAGAAGATAACATAAAGAACCCCACATATTTATGTGGGGGACTTACAATTTGAAGAAAAAGTAGGGATGATGTATTGGGTGTTTTATTATTTAATAAAAATAATAAAAAAGAAAAGAAGATTTTTCAAGAAGAGGAAGTTCCAGTTATAGATATTGTTCATTCTATGAGAAATAAAGAAATAATTGAAGAACCTCAAGAAGAATCACCTGATGAAATTAAAGTTATTGATTATGATAATTTAATAAATATGATATTAGATGAGTTTATTGTTAATAGGCCCAATCTAATAAATGCTGTTGAAAGAGGAATAAAATCAAAAGATGAGTTAACTAGAGAAATTTTTATGTTTTTAAAATTACAAGAAGTACAGTTAACAGATAGCGAATTTAACGAATTATTTATTAGGTTTGAGACTTATGTATGGGGATATGGGATGTTACAGGAATTAATTGATGATCCTGATATTTCTGATATTAAAACCATAGACTATAACAACATCAGGATTAAGGTTAAAGGAAGAAGATTAAAATCTAATATAGAGTTTCAAAATAGAGAAAGTTTAAAGAAGTATATAAATTATATAGCAATTAAGAATAACTCTATACTTAGTGAAATAAATGCTATTCAAAAATTTACAGATAAGGATAGTAGCAAAGATTTTATATTAAGAATAAATATTTCATCTGAGTTTATAAATTCAAGTGGCTTACCTTGCTTAGTGATTAGAAAAATACCTAAAAATAAGAACAGTATTAAAGATTTGAAAAAGCTAGATATGTTTAATGATGAAATAGAGAACTATTTGGAAGAAGCTATGAATTCTGGTTTATCAATATTTTGTACTGGAAAGGGTGCTAGTGGTAAAACAACATTGATGAATGCATTAATAGATGAAATACCACATGATAAATCTTGCTTAGTTATTCAAGAAGCAGAAGAGCTGTTTACTGACAAGCATCCAGATATAACTTTTCAAAAGGTTAAGTTTGCTAAAGGTGATGGAAAAATAGAGTACACATTAAGGGATTTATCGATAAATGGGCTTCTTATGGATTTAGACTATTTCATTATAGGAGAAATAAAAGGAGCAGAAGCTTATGATATGGCAAATGCACTATACACAGGGCACTCTGGAATTGCAAGTGTGCATGGAAGTAGTGCTGAAGAAGCTGTTAACAAAATAGTGCATTATATGAAATATGTAAGTGATATGAAAAAAGGTGAATTACTTGAAATGCTAAGTAATATTGATATTATGATATTTATGAAGGATTTCAAGGTTATGGAAATAACTGAAGTTGCTGGATTTAACTATAATACTCAAGAACTAGAATTTAATAAGGTTTTCCAATATGAAATAGATAGTGATGATAACAAATATATTGGAAAATTTAAAAAGTTAAATGATAGTTGTGAAAAGGTTAAAAAGAAGAAAATATATAGTGAATTTATGAAAGTATAACTTCATAATAAGATGGTGTTAATTAATGATTATTGTTTATTTAGGAAGAATACTTTTAATAATAGTAATATTTATACTCTTATATACTATATTCGATTTATTAAGAGAAATCTTTAGAAGAAATTATATAAAACTTGCTTTTGGGAATCTAAAAGATAGGTATGAAGAAAGACAAAAGGTTAGAGAAGTAGCTATTTTATTAGAAGGCGAAAAAGAGAAAAAGACAATTTTAGAGAAGATAGATATATTAATAGAAAGTTCAAGGGTGAGGAAATGGATGCCTTTTCTTACTAGTGAAATACTTATTTTTATATCTTTATGTTTTGCATTTATATGCGCTTTTTTCGTCCAAAAAGCATTTGGTATATTGGTATTTTCTATTCCTGTATTTCTTTCAGTTCTGATGTTTATTGGGTTAACCTTAAAAAGTTTAAGTAAGGCTACATATGATAAGATTGATGATCAAGTCTTATTATATATAAACATATTAGAAAACTTATCAGCTTCTAATTCAGATATTGTTGAGATAATGGAAAAATCAATACCATACATAAAGGAGCCATTAAAGGAATATACAAAACAATTTGTATTTGAATGTAGGAAGGGGCTTCCTATAGATATGGCTTTTAAAAATTTTGAAAATAAAGTGGAAAGCTTTAGATTCAAGCAATTGCTTAAAAATCTATCTGTATGCAGTAAATATGAAGCAAACTATAGAGAAATATTAAATAAGTCAAGAGTAATAATGAAACACTATTTTCTTGAAAAAGAAAGAAGAAAAAAGGAAGTAAGGCAAAGTAGATTGGCTATTCTAAGTGTTGTTGCTGTTGGAATATTACTATTTAATTTGGTGAGTGGATTTACAGAAAATTATTTTGAGTTGCTTAAAACAACTTTGATGGGAAATCTTATACTTGGATATAATATTTTAGTGTTATTATATGCAATTTATAAGTTTATCACAGTTGATAGAATTAACTATTAAATTTATAGGTGGTGAAGCAAATGAAAATAATAGTTGCATTATTATATTTAACAATTGTAATATCAGTTTTTGTTGCAAGTTATTATATTATAGCAGTGACTCAAAAGGAAAATATTAAACAGAAGAAAAAAACAAAAAAAGATGATAGCACTGGTAAACTAAATGATTTAATGAAAAAAAATGAAAAGGGACTGTTTTCATATGATAGAATACATAAATATCTTAAGAAAAATGGTAATCCATTAAAAGTTTCACCAGCAGGATATATTACAGTAAAATGTTTAAGTTCTATAATTATTTTTGCGTTATTTTCTTCAGATGTAGTAATTGCTATTGCAGCTGGAATAGCAGGATTTTTTCTAATTAACTTAATTATCTATATGTCTAATAATAGCGATATGAAAAAAATAAGAATACAAATAGTTGATGTATATGATTTTTTAAGTATACAAACTGCAGCTGGAGTATTCATAGGCTCAGCATTAACGGAGTGCTATTTGATGGTTAGAAATACTAGATTAAAGAATGCTTTAGCAGAAATGTGTGCAGAAATAAACTTAACAAAAGATGTAATAGGAGCCTTAGATAATTTTGGAGAATCATTTAATTCAGTTGAAATTGAAGCCTTTATTTTAACTATAAAGCAATCATTAAGAACTGGAAAAATAGAAAAAGCTTTAAATGATTTATCAAATTCTCAAAAGGATTCTAACATGGTATTAGTTCAAGAGGAAACTGATAAAATTAGTACAAGTAAAGATATAATTCAATTATTAATGTATTTTGGAATTTTGGCAGCAATAATGTATGGACTTTTTGTTGAAGTTTCAAAGAACTGGACAAATTTATTTTAAAAATTGGAGGTTTTAATTATGTTAAAACAATTAAATAAGGAAAAGAAATTATTAAGAAAAAAAGCTGGAGATGATAAGCTTGTAATAAGTTTAGTTCTAATTGCAATTGGCGTAGCATTATGCTTTATTTTTAGGGACAAGATTCAAGATATATTAGAGTCAGCAATGTCTTCACTACAGACGTATGTTGATGGTTTATTTGATGAAACAGAAAAGACAAGTAGTTTAACAATGCCAATTGGAATGTTTTTAAACTTATTAAGAGTTTAGGAAAAAACTATGAAAAAACAAAATGGAGAAGTACATCAATTTATAATTCAAATGGTAGGAATAATTTGTTCCTTTGCGATATTGTTATATTCTATTTACTATTTATCTACAATCATTATTTACAATAATGTTAATCAAACAGCAAGAAAATATATATTAAGAATGGAAAAGCAAGGATATCTTGATTCAAGTGATAGATATAATATTATTGATGAATTGGAAAATGATAATATATCAAGTGTTAATGTAACTTTTAGTTCAGAAGGAAAAAGTGAAAAAGTTAATTATGGAGAAGACATTAAGATAACTATAAATTGTACAGTAAATCAGAAATCCATTGATTTTTCAAGTTTTCCATTTAAAACTACTGAAAGTGATCAAACTTTAGTTGTAACAAAGGCTTCTTCTGCTAAATGGTGAGGATTTTATTATGAAGAAAAAAGAAGGAAGTACAATTATTGGAGTAACTGTAATATTTTCAATTACTTTGATGATGGTACTTATTACATTTGCTTTAAGTATTAATATTATACAAAATCAAAGTGAAACTGTAAGTGATGATATTGTTTGTAGTGAACTTGCTGCCTTTAAACATATTGATAAACTTGAGTTAGGTGGAAGTGAAAAAATAGACAGGCTTATAATAAATGAGCATGAAAAGGCTTTTGATACATTTAAAGATTACTTAAAAACGAATTTAGGTCTTGATTATTCTTTTTATCCAATAAGTGATTATAACTTTATAAAAGGAAAAGTAGATATAATAGCATTTAAAATATATAACGTTGATGGGAATGATGTTGAAATAATAACTTATAGCGATTCAAATCCTGAAAAAACTACTGAAATAAAAAGAGGTGGCAAGGGAGTAGTAGTTACTCCTAAGGGAAATATAGTAAATCACACTACTATAAATGCTGAAATTGGATTTCATATTAAGCCAATGTTCCTAGATGAAAAATATGTTACAAAGATGGAAGAAACAGATATATTAGTAGAGGGTGAGGAGGATTAATATTGAAGAATAAAATAATTGCATTTTTTATATCACTTATAATTACTATAGTATCTTTTCTATTTATTATATATATAGAACAAAAGATATTTAATCCAAATGGAACAGAAATGGTGTATGTAGTTAATAAAGATGAACTTGATAAAAACTATGTGATTAATGAAGAAAATTTTGATGATCTTTTTAGAAGTGAAGAAAGAAGAAGCGATCAAATAGTAAAAAATTATGTTAAAAATAAAGAAGATGTTTATGATTATATGTTAACTAGTGAAATGTATAAAAATGAAATTTTATCTATTGATAGAATTGTAAGTGTAGATGATGAATTAAATGATATGGTTGAGAAAAGAGAGTTTTCTGTTAAATCATCTGATGTTGCCTCTGTAGTTGGAGGAATACTAAGAGAAGGTGATAAAGTAGATGTAATAGTTACATTTAAAGAAGGTAGCAATTTAGTTACTGAGAGAAGAGCAGATAACTTATATATATCAAAGGTTTATGATTCTAGTGGAAATGAAATTAATAGAGAAGATAAGAATAAACAAGCTTTAGGAATTACTTTTACTGTTCCAAGCTCAAAAGTTAGGGAGTTAAAGGATGCTTTTACTCAAGATAGTTGGAAGTTAGTAAAAGTAGTAGATGATTCTTATTAATAACTAACTAAAAGTGAGATTATAAAGAATATGAAATATAGCATTAGTATATTTATAGTATTTATTTTATTAACTTATATTTTTCTATATGTATGTGATTATATTAATAAGAATGATAATCAAAATATTAACTGTTCAATACCAATAAAAGTATTTTTGAGTATTGTTAATTCTATATTAGCAAATATACTTTTTATAAAATATGGATTAAGTATATATTCAATAATGTATGTAGTGGCTTGGACAATATTATTTATTACATCATATATAGATTATTCAACAAAATATATTTATGAAATAACAAGCAAACCTTTACTTGTTATTTCAAGTATTTTGTTTATGTTTAATTTAGTAATAGGTGTGACTAATTTAAGAAGTATTTTATGGCTAGTTATATCATTATTAATAGTAGTTATATTTGGAAAATTTAATTATATTGGTAAAGGTGATATTGATATTTACTTAGCGCTGATGATTAGCTTAACTAATTTTAAGATTGCGATAATATTACTAATTTTTTCACTCGGAATTTCTGGTATAGCAAGTATTTGTTTACTTCTTATAAAGAGAGTTTCACTTAATTATAGGAAGCCTTTATGTCCAAGTATAGCATTGGCCTCTTATATACTTTTAATACTTGTTTAATTAGCTATAACACAAATGATTGAAAAATTCATCCATAATTAACTACATAATAGATGATACAAAATATTAAGTATAAAAGATAAAATAGAAATTATATTTTAGTAAATAAGTGAATGGATGAACTAGATAATTTGAATTGCTAGTTCATTATTTTTTATATAGTATTTTATTAAGAAATTTGTTTTAAGGAGGGTAATACTTTTGAGTAAAAGAGATATAAGATATAAAATAAATCAATATACATCAGCAGTTGGAAGAATTAACTCAGCAGTTTCTGATATAGATAGTTCAAATAATTATAATTTATATAAGGCTAGAGATGGCGTTGGTAATTCAATAGGAGGTAAAGCTGGATTAAATATCTATAATAATATTTCAAATTTGATTAGCTCATCAAATAGTTTAAGAAGTGGATTAGGTAGCTCATCTAGAAATATAAATAATGAAATTTGGAGTTTAGAATATGAATATGATAACGAAGAGGAATAGGAGTTTATAATGAATAAGGAATTAGAACTAAGTAAATCAGAAGAATTAAATAAGATAGGATTATATTTTGTTGAAAATGAGAAATACGATGAAGCTTTAAAGTACTTTAAATTAGCAATTAATGAAGATGAAAAATATTTAGATGCACATTACAATATTGCTTTGTTATATTTGATTACAGAGGAATTTGAAAAATCAATTCAATATTACGATATGATTATTAAAAACTATCCAATGGAAGGATATGCATATTTCCAAAGAGGTAATTTGTATTATCATGTTGATAATAACTTAGAGGAAGCTATAAAAATGTATAATAAAGCAATGTTTTTAGGAGAGAAGGACATTAATTTATTTTATAATTTAGGACAGTGCTTTTTTGATATGAAAAATTATGAGCAATCTATTTCCTGGATAGAGAGGGCAATTAGATTAAACGATAGTAGATCAGACTTATATAACAAAAAAGCTAGTTCTTTAATAGAAATTGGAAGATTTGAGGAAGCATTAGAATGTTATGATAAAGCATTAATGATTGAATTTGATAATGAAGAATCTAATCATTTTAAAGCTATAATTCTTGGTGAAATTGGCAAGGAAAAAGATGCATTTAACTTGCTAGATAATATAGAATCAATAGTAGGAAGAAAGCTATTATATAGTTATGACAGAGCATTACTATTTGAAAAGTTAGGACAATTGGAAAATGCTTTAAAAGAATTAGAAATATGTGAAGAAATAGAAAAATACAATTTAGAGGTTTTAAAGAAAAAAGCATTAATATATTTAGCTTTAGAGGATACAGTAAATGCTTTAAAGACTTATGATTATATACTAGAAAATGATATTAATAATTTTGAAATAATGTTTTCTAAAGCTAATATATATATGATGACTAAAGAATACAAAGTTGCATATGAAATATTTAAAAAAATAGTAACAGATGCTGATAAAGAAAATCCATATAAAATAAATTCTTACTATTATAAAGCATTAGCATTAAAGTTAGATGGAGATAGCAAGTTCTTAGACGAGTATGAAGATGCATCAAGAGAATATAGTAAATTACTTTTATATTATCCATATGATTTTAATCTTTATATGCTTAAAGGAAATTCATTAAGAGATATTGATAAAAATAAAGAAGCAGAAGAAGCATATAAGTATGCAATGGATTTAAATTCAGATATGGCTGAATTATATATTATGAGAGCAAAAAATAGAATTAAACTTGGTAATGTTAAAGGTGTAAAAGAAGATATTGATAATGCTATTTCATTACAAGACTATTTCAAAAAGTTGATTGAAGAGGATGATGACTTAAAATTATATATTTAAAAGGTAGGGTTTAATAATGTCTAAATTACAAATAGATATTGAAGAATTTACAAAAACAGCAAATTTATTTAATTCTGCTGCTATCAATTGTAAAAGCTCGGAACAAAGAGTTAAGTCAGTAACAGAAGATTTATTAAGAAATTGGAAAGGGGATACTCAAAAGGCTTTTCAAAAGGAATATAATGATTTGATTAAGGGTATGTACAATTACGATGAGATATTAAGAATGATTGCTGATGATTTAAATAAGATAGCACAAAGTTTTCAAGAGGCAGATGAAGAAATTAAAAGAAATCTTATGAAATAGATTATGAGGGGATACAATAGATAATGAAAAAAATGAATATAATAAAAACTTTAACTAATGTAATAAAAGGAAGCTTAAAGGCTAAAATAATAGTAGGAGTTATTAGTATTATAATTTTAGTGTCAGCTATAGCTGGTGGATACTACGTGTATCAAAAATCTAATGAATGGAAACCTGTAGCTACTGAAGAAGACTTAGCGAATCAAAAAGAAATGGAAATAACAGAAGAACAGAAGAAAAAAGATCAAAAACAAATTAGACTAATTTCTTTAAAAAAAGAACTAAAAGAACTAGATCCCAATTTTAAAGATGAAAACTCAGAGAGTGATTTAAATGATGAAGAATTAGATGAAATTATAGAAAAGTATGAGAACATAAAGAGGAAATTAGTTAATATGAAAGTACAAGAAGAGTTAGCAAAAAAAGAATCAGAAAATGAAAATAACGAAAAATTTAATGAAAATAGTTCATCAAAAATTCCTAGTGGTGAAAGTTCATCTTCTGAAGGAAGTTCTTCATCAAGTGGCTCATCTGATGGAATAAGTTCATCTGGTGAAGATATCTCATCAGATAAAGAGAATATTGTGAAGAAGAATGATCAAGAGTCTACACCAATAAAACCTTCTATACCTAGTGGATGGAAAGAGGATGTAGCTTCAAAAGTTGTTGCTAGTTTAAGTGGAGCTAGTGCAAATAAAAGTGGTGGTTCAGATTTTTACAATGCTGAACAGTATTCTGCTATTTTAAGCCAGGTACAAGGTTGGTTTAATGGAAATGGTTCTAATATGGGTTCAATAAATTCCCATTTAAACAACAATGTCACTCCTAAAATTATAGGTGTTCCATTACTTGTTACAAGTATGAATAATTTTACAGTTTCGGGATTAGATGTAGATACTATAGTAAATTCCTGTATAAGAAATTCTGGATATGCTGCTTGTAATCACTTTGTATTTGTTAAAATCAACTATGATTCATCTTCTGATACTTCTACAGTGTATTATGTTAGTGGCGCAGCAATGTAATAGAACAAAATGGGGGTGGTTTCTATAAATGCTAAATCATCTTTTTTAATTAAATTAAAGAGAATTTTTACGACTATTTTCTTATCATTTATTATAATATGTTATTCTAATACAATTACAGCTTCTGCTTTTTATTGTGTTAATCATGGAACTAGTGATTGGTGGAATTGTGCATATAACTTTTATGAAAATTATGTGAAACCTAATGAGGTTAATAATAAAGCTAAATATGATTTAACTGGTAATGATGGTAGTTTCTTTTTCGGTCAAACTGGTACTGCACGTACTCCCGGGAATACTTATTACGGTATAATAGGATTTAATTTTAATGTCACATATAATGGTAAGAAATATTCTGCTGCTATTGGCAAGCAATCAATTAACGATATTGGAGATGAAATAGTAGGGACACTAAAATATAGTTTATGGAGAGCATATCTATATCAATTAGTTCCTGCATTACAGAGTCACAATCCTAATGATGATTTTAGTTTTTTATATGATAGGAGTTTTGATACTACAATTTATTTTAATGCTATCGTTGCTATTTATGATGGAAAAGGAAATCCTAGTGGTACTGTAGATTCATATGGTAGAGTCACTAATGGGACTGTGTATACTGGTCCTTCTCAGTTGCCTAGTTGGATAAGTGATAAGGAAAAACTAGAGTTATATAACATAGAAGGCTTTATGCCCAAAAATTCAAAACCTCAATTTACTCCTGCTGTATATGGTACTTTAATAGAACCTAATAGACCTAACTGGCCAACTGATTTACCAACTACACATTATCATAAGCCTGGATCAAATGAATATTGGGTAAATTTAAAAGATAAATTTACTGTATATGTGGAATCTTCTATAAGTAAATCAAATTATGGAGATCAAATATATCCAGATTATAATTATATTATGCTTAGAGGAAATGGCACGGATAATAAAATTTATTCAAGGGTAGGTACAAATAATGGTGAATCTCATGATGGCTTTGCTAATAATTTTGATGAAATAGATAATTCTAGTTGGGTTACAAATAGTGATAGTTCAAATTATTTAGTAAGTAATTTTAAAATGAGAGCTACTAAAGATAATCAATATTATGAATTTGGATACACTGCTGTTAAATCAAGCTCTTATCCACCATGGAAACAGGCAAATCAAATATTAAGAACAGATGGAAAAGTACCAGAAGTTACATTCAACTCTTCAGAAACGGAAAATAAATGGACAAGAGGGGATGTAAATTTAGAAATATCAGCTTATGATATAGGAAGTGGACTTAAAACAACTAAGCATTGGCTTCAAAAGGATAGTAATGGATTAGTATCGCAGGGGGAAAAAATATCAAAAGTGGATTTAAATACTTCAGGAATATATGATGTAGTAGTTGAAGCAATAGATAATGTAAATAATACTACAGGAAAGATAACAAAAAGATATTTAGTAGATAAAACTTCTCCAAATGGTGAAGTTACAGTAGAAAAAATAACAACAACAGGATTTGATGTTATTGTAAAAAATATTTCAGATGCACATAGTGGTGTAAATAAAGTTAAGCTAAAATCAAGGACTGACGAATCTTATAGCGATAAAATGCAAGAAGGAAGTATATCTCAAGGAAAAAATAGTATTACATTTAGAGTCAATACTAAAGATTATGATAATAAATGCGGTACATATTATCTTGAGGCAATTATTACAGATAAAGTTGGAAATGAGAAAAAAATTAGCTATACAGTTAATGTTCCTTATCCTAAGCCAATTGTATCGCAAATAGAGATTAGTAATTATGAATATAAAGATACTGATAAAAATACTTATTGGGTAAAAACAAATGATAATTATACAGCAAAAGTTTATGGGAAAACTAATCCAGATAACGTTAGATATAAGATTGATAGCTTACATGCGTTAATAAGGAAGTTAGGAGCAACAGACTTTTCTAAAATGAGAGCATTTGATGCGTATATTCCTAATTATGAACCAATAGATTCTAAGTATTACGATTTTTCAACAGGAACTAATACATTAAATACAAGTACAGACTTAGGATATGAATCTTACTCCATTCGTAAAAAAGATGGATATACTTATAGTTACTTTGATTTAATTATGAGTGCCGAAGAAGAAATTACTATTAATCCTATGGTTAGAATATCGGAGCCTAAGTTAGATTCTGATTGGAACTCATATAGTGTGGTTGTAAAAAGTGATGGAACTGCTCCAACTGGAAAAGTAACTTATGACTATAATGAAGATACTTTTGTATTAGATATGAGTGTTGCAAATATAATAGAAAAAGGTAGTGGTGTAGATAAAATTTGGGCTGAATATTATCCAGAATATGAAGAAGAGAGAAAAGTAACTCAAGATCTTATTAATACTAATAATGTTTATAAAGGAAAGAGAAACTTATTTGAATTATTTCCAGATAGTATAGAGCCAATTGAGGTAGTAATAAAATCTATAGATAAAGTAGGAAATGAAGGCGAACTTTTCAGACAAGTGTTTGATCCATTTAAAATAGAAGCCACAATAACCAGAGCTTGGGAGCCATATCAATCAATATTCCAAGAAGGAGAATTAGGAGTAGTCCATGTTAAATTATTTGGAGGGATAGATTATGTAGAAATAGAATTTCCAGAAGAACTAAATAAGTTGGCAGAAGAAAGCGAGGAATATTCTAGCTTAGATACAGACAAATACTTAACTCCTAAGAAAAATGATAGCTTTGATTATAAATTTTATGTGCCAATTGGAGCAGAACATAAAATTTATACTGTAAAAGTTACTGGGCATAAAAACGATAAGAAAAAAATTGTTTATCCTAAGATGGAGGTTAGAGGAAATATATTAAATGA